>CAZYQA010000254.1:0-4015 GCA_964649555.1 uncultured Muribaculaceae bacterium | reverse complement strand
CAACTTGCAGGTTTATTTTCATAATGATAATGAGGCAAGTGCATATAACACAATACACTTAGCACTAATAATTTCTTCATAATTTTAGTTGATTATATTATTTCTTCTCTAAACTTTCCGCTTTATCCGAATAATCAGGAGTTAATGCATTATTCTGTGCTACGTGATTATCTTTAGCATCTTGAATATGAATCCCCTTTTTTACTGTTTTCTGCTCTGAATTTGCATTAGCCCCTTTCACATCAACAATCTCCCCATCTCTATTTCTCAAAACAGCCTTTCTTAATTCAAAGTTTTGCCCCAGATACTTTCTTCTTACCTCAGGATTATTTGCCAAGTCTTCAGCGGTACCACTCTCCAAAATACTTCCCTCATATAGCAAATAAGCTCTATCAGTGATAGCAAGTGTTTCATGCACATTATGATCGGTGATGATAATACCAATATTTTTTGTCTTTAATTTAGCAATGATATGTTGAATATCCTCCACTGCAATAGGATCGACACCTGCAAAAGGCTCATCCAAAAGAATAAATTTAGGATCAATAGCTAAAGCTCTGGCAATCTCACATCTTCTCCTCTCCCCTCCCGATAATTGAATACCGTAGCTCTTACGCACCTTCTCCAACCTAAACTCTTTTATAAGATTTTCAAGCCTCTCCTTTCTTTGCTCCTTTGTAAGATCGGAAAGCTCCATCACAGACATGATATTATCCTCTACACTCAGTTT
The DNA here is from genome assembly GCA_964649555.1 of uncultured Muribaculaceae bacterium. Classification (GTDB taxonomy): domain Bacteria; phylum Bacteroidota; class Bacteroidia; order Bacteroidales; family UBA932; genus Egerieousia. The sequence goes on along the minus strand of CAZYQA010000254.1, from coordinate 3,285 downwards.
CCTGAACACAGAAGCCTCCTGAGCCAGATACCCAAGCCCCTTTTGAGAACGTTTATACATAGGTAGCTCTGTAATATCCTCATCATCTAAAAATATTTTGCCCCCATTGGGTTTTACAAGCCCGGTAATCATATAAAAACTTGTAGTCTTGCCGGCTCCATTAGGGCCAAGTAGTCCCACAATTTCCCCCTGTTCAATATCAAAGGATACCCCTTTCACAACTGTTCTGGCACCATATTTTTTCACCAGATTGGTACAATATAAACGCATTTAATTATATTATTTTATATCCAAATCCAAATCTTTTCTTAGCTCCCTTAGCTCGGGATTATTTTTGAGAAGAAACTCCGCCTTCTCTTGCGGCATATACAGCTTTTTCTCTTGCTCCTCAAGCTCTTTCACCCTTATTACAAGCCTCAAATCACCATTCTTCAATGCTTTCTGCAAAAATAAATTCAATTTGGGCAACGAATTTTTCTCAATCCATATCTGCTGAGAACTATTACCTACATTGAATACAACAGTAAGATTGTCATCTTCCAACACAGGAGGAGTATTAAGAATAGCACTCTTTAATCTTGGAAACTCACTCTCAGCCTCTGCCATCTGCTTCCAAGCCACCTCCAACTTCTCCGGCGTGATAGGCTCACTCCCCGTAACAATCGCTTTTGCATTATCATCACCAGATGCAGCTAAAGTCTGGCTTTTCTTTATAATATTCTTTATAGATAAGCCTCCGGCAGCACTTTTCTTAGGCGTAACAGGCTTCGGCTCCTCTTTTGGTTTCTCAACAACAGCTTCTACAGGCTCTACTGCTTCTACAGGTTTCTCCTCTTGCTTAGCAGGCTCCTGAACACGTGCAGGCTCTGGCATTCTCTCAGGCACACTCTGTCTTTCACTTTGCACATTCAGCATAGCCAATTTTATAAGCAGAAACTCTACCAATAATCTTTGATTATTACTAAGCCTATAATCGGCCTCACATTTGGTAGTAGCACTCAAAGCCTCATATAAAAAAGGTATAGAGCATTTTGCGCTTTGCATTTTATATTTTTCCACCACATTAGGGGCAGCCTCAATCATCTTTATAGCGGGGGCATCCTTGCAAACAAGCAGATTCCTTATATGCGAGCCCAAACCACTTATAAAATAGAACGCATTAAACCCTTTTGTAAGTATCTCATCAAACAAAAGCAATGTTTTGGTATATTGCCCTGCTAGAGAAGATTCAATAATATTAAAGAAATACTCATAATCGAGCACATTCAAATTCTTAATAACAGCCTCATAAGTGATCTCTGTACCACAAAATGCAACAGCTTGGTCAAAAAGCGTAAGTGCATCCCTCATCGCCCCATCCGCTTTAGCAGCAATCACATGAAGTGCAGAATCACAAACTTTTATCCCCTCCTTTTGAGCAATAGATGTCAGATTTCCAACTATCTCATCAATAGTAATTCTATTGAAATCATACGTTTGACATCTACTCAGGATAGTGGGTAAAATCTTATGCTTCTCTGTAGTTGCAAGTATAAAAATAGCATGTGTAGGTGGCTCCTCCAAAGTTTTAAGAAAAGCATTAAAAGCGGCAGCCGAGAGCATGTGCACCTCATCAATAATATACACACTATACTTTCCAATCTGAGGAGGGATTCTCACTTTCTCTGTAAGCAATCTGATATCATCAACCGAATTATTAGAAGCAGCATCAAGCTCATGGATACAATAAGATCTCCCCTGCTCAAAAGATAGGCAGGATTCACACTCTCCGCAAGGCTCCATATCGGCACCCGGATTAAGGCAATTTATTGTCTTTGCAAAAATTCTCGCCGTACTTGTTTTACCAACCCCACGAGGGCCGCAAAACAAATAAGCATGAGCCAGTTGCCCCTTTAAAATTGCATTCTTTAAAGTGACAGCTATACTATCTTGCCCAACCAGTGTAGAAAAATTATTGGGCCTATATTTACGTGCAGAAACTATGAATTTTTCCATATAGTTACAAAAGTACAAATAATATTCTAATTTTGTGGTTAAATAAAAAATAATCCTACTACTAAAATGGCTAAGAACACAAAACTTATTTGCTTGCTTACCTTGCTGTTAGCAGGTTTTCAATCCAATTTATTTGCGCAATTGGATTTAAAAAAGAAAGATAACTTAAAAGATTTTGAATCTAAAACTCTTTATGTTGTAATAGACAATAATTCTTTAGAAAACCTGGCCCTGCAAGATGCAATAAAAAACAACTGGGTATTATCAAAATATGAATTTATTGATGAGCAAGAATATAATGCTAAAAAAGAGAACCCTAATGATTATTTTCTTGTTAAAACAGATGGGAAATTCAAGAAAGAGAGAGAGCCGGGTATCGAATTTCTAACATTGTTCAAAGGGGAAAATACAGACATAGTATCACTCCCTATGCAAAGTGCAAGCGAATCTGATGGCAAGATCGTTTCATATTTAGGTGCTTATGTAAACATCATCCAAGACTATATCCAAAGAGTGCAGAAAAACAAAATATCAGCACATATAGGGCTGGCGTGGTACTCCAACAGGCTTAAAGAGATAAAATCCAAAAATGTGCTTATCAACGAAGATGATATTGCAGAAATACTGGAAGGAGAAGAATTAAACTCACTACTGGTTCCACAAGTACAAATTGTTGATGAAGGAGAGATTGACAAAGCCCTTGCAGAGAAATCGCCTCAAGCACTTGTGAGCTTATCTGTTGCCCCTGTAAACCCACTTGTAGGCTCTTATTGCTATAAAATGCTGATAAGTACAAACACCAATGAGTTATATTATTTCAAAAAACAGAAAATAACAACTAAAAATCCGAGCGGATTTACAAAAGAGGATATAAAAGCGATAGTATATCCGTTTAATTAGAAAATTGATATGATGGGAGAGACACTAAAAGTATCTGTAAAGAGAGTAAAATCTGTAGTGGCGTGCTGTGCACTCACAACAAAAGCGGGGACAGCAAACGAAAAGAGTGAAGTTAACGGACTGGCTCACTTTACGGAACACATGTTTTTTAAAGGCACAACCGGTAGAAGTTCTACCTCAATAAATAACAGGCTGGAGAAGCTGGGAGGAGAATTAAATGCATACACCACAAAAGAGGAGACTGTTTTACATGCTACCCTCCTAAAAGAGGATATATCCAAAGCTATAGATCTTTTATTTGAGCTTGCCTTTACCTCTACCTTCCCCGAAGAAGAAATAAACAAAGAGAGAGAGGTAATATATGATGAAATAGATTCATATAAAGACTCT
>CAZYQA010000253.1:0-4016 GCA_964649555.1 uncultured Muribaculaceae bacterium | reverse complement strand
AATGGGATAAAGAGGATGGTTATGAAGTAAATAGAGATTGTTATAATAGCTATTTTTATATTGTGGAGGATGAATCTCTAAATATAATTGACAAAATTAAACTACATGGAGAACGCTATATAAAACATCTGACAGGGGGTTCTGCATTACATTTGAATTTGGATGAGCATCTCTCCCAAAATCAGTATAGAAATGTTTTGAAGATTGCAGCTTCACAAGGGTGTAACTATTTAACATTTAATATTCCTAATACAATCTGTAATGATTGCTCCTATATTGATAAAAGGTATCTTAAATCTTGCCCAAAGTGTGGAAGTACTAATATTGATTTTATTACAAGAATAATTGGATATATTAAGCGGATCAGTAGCTTTTCTTCTCCCAGGCAAGTAGAGGCACAGAAAAGGAGTTATTTAAAGTATAAAAATGAAATATGCTAAAGTATATAGATTATGATATAGTTTTTAGTGAAGTACCGGACGAAGTAACACTGGCTATAAATATTACACAGTGCCCAAATAATTGTATCGGATGCCATTCACCACATTTAAGAGAAGATATAGGTAATAATTTATATATCTCTGATCTGAATAGAATAATTAGTGGTTATAAACCTCATATAACTTGTATATGCTTTATGGGAGGAGATAAAGACCCATACTATATTCAAGAGCTTGCTTCGTATATTAAGCAAAACTATAATATAAAAACTGCCTGGTACTCGGGTAAACCAACTTTGCCTAAAGATTTTAACTTAGCGCTATTTAATTTTATTAAACTTGGCGAATATATAGAGGCAAATGGTGGATTAAGATCTTATAACTCCAATCAGAGATTTTACAAGATTATAGATAATAAAATGATTGATTTGTCTGATCAATTTAGATAAAATAGAGGCTGTTCAAATATGAACAGCCTCTCAAATTTATACTTTATAAGTATTTATTTCTTATAGTTGAGGACCTGCAGCTACTAATGCTTTAGCATCATCGTTGTCACAGTATTGCTCAAAGTTTTTGATATATTTGCTAGCAAGAACTTTAGCTTTCTCTGCCCACTCAGCCTCAGAAGCGTAAGTGTCACGAGGATCTAAAATGTTAGTATCAACATTGTTTAATGCTGTAGGAACTGTTAAGTTCATTACAGGGATGTGTTTAGTTGGAGCCTCTTCAATTGAACCATCGATGATAGCATCAATGATAGCACGTGTATTTTTCAAAGAAATACGTTTGCCAGTACCATTCCATCCTGTATTTACTAAATAAGCTTTAGCACCATGCTCATGCATTTTAGCAACTAAAGTTTTAGCATACATAGTTGGGTGAAGAGTCAAGAAAGCCTCTCCGAAAGCAGGAGAGAATGACATTTGTGGCTCAGTGATACCTCTTTCAGTACCAGCTAATTTAGATGTGTAACCACATAAGAAGTGGTATTGTGCTTGTGCCTCATCTAAGATTGAAACTGGAGGAAGTACTCCGAATGCGTCAGCTGATAAGTAAATGATTTTCTTAGCGTGTCCAGCTCTTGAAGGAAGAACGATTTTGTTAATGAAGTAGATAGGGTAAGAAACACGTGTATTCTCAGTTTTAGAAGCCTCTTTAGAGTAATCTGGAGTACCATCTTCTTTAACTGTTACGTTCTCTAATAATGAATCTCTTCTGATTGCTCTCCAAATATCCGGCTCATTACCTTCAGATAAATCAATTACTTTAGCGTAGCAACCACCTTCGTAGTTGAATACACCGTTATTATCCCAACCGTGCTCATCGTCACCAATTAAGTAACGTTTAGGGTCTGCAGAAAGAGTAGTTTTACCAGTTCCTGAAAGACCGAAGAATACAGCTACATCACCATCTTTACCTACGTTAGCAGAACAGTGCATTGAAGCGATACCTTTTAATGGTAAGTAGTAGTTTTGCATAGCAAACATACCTTTTTTCATCTCACCACCGTACCAAGTACCACCAATGATTTGCATTTTCTCTGTTAAGTTGAAGATAACGAATACTTCAGAGTTCAAACCTTGCTCTTTCCATTGAGGGTTAGTAGTTTTTGAACCGTTGAATACTACGAAATCTGGCTCTCCGAAATGCTCTAATTCAAAGTGAGAAGGACGAATGAACATATTAGTTACAAAGTGAGCTTGCCAAGCAACCTCTACGATGAAACGAATTTTCATTCTTGTGTCTTCATTTGTACCACAGAATGCGTCAACAACGTATAATTTTTTTGCAGTGTTTAATTGTTTGATTGTTAAATCTTTACAGTGATTCCAAACATCACCACCTACAGGTTTGTTAATGTTACCATCCCACCAGATATTTTGATCACTAACTGAATCTTTAACAATATATCTATCTTTAGGAGAACGACCGGTAAATACACCTGTGTCAACAGCAACTGCACCAGTAGAAGTTACAACACCTCTTTCATAACCTTGATTAGAAGGATCTATCTCAGCTTGGAAAAGTTGCTCGTATGAAGGATTATGAATCACCTCGATATCATTACTGATACCATACTTGCTTAAATCGATTTTTGACATAACTCTATTATTATATTAATTCTTAAATTTGTTATTTCAGCGCAAATATAATTAAAAAAAATTATTATAAAAATGCGCACTATTTTGTATGCAATTTTTTTGCCATTTTTTTGTTTTTTATTATTATTTTTGTGTTCCAAAAGATTGATTTAAGGGATGAGCGAGCAATTAAATATATTAAAAAAATATTGGGGATATGAGTCATTCAGGTCTGTACAAGATGAGGTGGTAAAATCAATTCTTAATGAGAAGGATACGCTTGTATTAATGCCAACGGGTGGTGGTAAATCTGTTTGTTTCCAAGTCCCGGCTTTAATGAAAAAAGGGATATGTCTTGTAATTTCTCCATTGATCTCACTTATTAAAGATCAGGTTTCCAATCTGCAGTCCAGAGGCATTAAGGCGCTATCAATTTATTCAGGAATGTCGCAAAATGAAATTGATTATACATTGGATAATGCTATATATGGAGATTACAAATTTTTATATGTTTCGCCGGAAAGATTATCATCAATAATTTTTCGCGAAAGAGTAAAAAAGATGGATATTTCTTTTTTAGTTATAGACGAAGCCCATTGCATCTCTCAATGGGGATATGATTTTCGCCCTGCTTATTTAGAAATCAATTCTATTAAAGAAATAATAGGGAATATTACAACTATTGCTCTGACAGCTACTGCAACTCAAACTGTAGCTAAGGATATAATGAGAGTTCTTAATTTTGAAAAAGAGAATATTATTTGCTCCGGGTTTGAAAGAAAGAACCTCTCTTATGTTGTCAGGAATACAGATGATAAACTAGGACATATACTAAAAATCTCAAATGCTGTCCCGGGTACGGGAATCATATATGTAAGAGAAAGAAAAAAAACGGAGGAGATAGCAAAATTCCTTAATTCACATGAGATTTCTGCCGATTTCTACAATGCAGGGCTGAGTAAAGAGCTCAGATCAAAGAAACAGGACTCTTGGATGAATAATGACTGCCGTATTATGGTTGCAACTAATGCGTTTGGGATGGGTATAGATAAACCTGATGTGAGATTTGTGATTCATTATGATATGCCTGATTCTTTAGAGGGATATTTTCAGGAAGCAGGCAGGGGAGGGCGCGATGGAAAGCGATCTTTTGCTACTATGCTCTGGAATAACACGGATGTAAAAAGGCTTAGGCAGATTCATTCAATATCATATCCACCTATAGATTATATTAAGGATATTTATCAGAAAGTATTTATTTATTTGGGGATACCTTATGAAGAGGGGGAGGGGAGAGTATCAAAATTTGATTTGATAGAATTTAGTAGGAAGTTTAGCTTAAGTTCAGTATCTGCATATTATGCAATAAAATATATTGAACAAGAGGGCTACTGGGAGCTAACAGATGAAATTGATAACCCTTCTAAGGTAATGTTTGTAATTAATCGTGATTCTTTATATAAAATACAAATTGATAATCCGGAACTAGACG
>CAZYQA010000252.1:0-4029 GCA_964649555.1 uncultured Muribaculaceae bacterium | reverse complement strand
TTACCTCTTGAGTCTGAGAGGTACTATTTGAAGCATCTACACTAAATGTACCACCTGTTGCAATATTATAGATAAAACTTGCTCTAAAATCTACCCCTACAGGTTTATCACTTCGCGCTGCCGCCACTCCATAAAACTCTCGCTCTCCGGGCTGAGATCCCGGGCCATGCTCATACTCTTGATAGTCTGCCCATACTTTGCATACTTCATATACGTTTACAAGCACACTTGTATTGTATTGTATGCCATTATCAGCATTCATAATTGTTGCAAACAAGTCTATTTGTCCATTCATGTTAGTTACAGGTGTAGTGCTTAATAACCCTCTTGCATTACATTGTACAACATTACTTCCTGAGGATGCTACTCTATCACCGCTAAATACAACATTTGCACGAGGGTGCTTATCAATAGTTAGTTGATAACTTACATGTATATTATCAAAGCCGGAAGTTGAAACTCCACTATTAGCACCCAAGTTCACCTCATTTTCAGCTATACTAATTGCAGGCTTGATATGTGCATTTAATCTGAAACTTTTAGTTGGATGATCAGCAAATGTTGCAATGATATCAGCATCTGTATTTGCTCCCACACCTTGATAAATATTATCATTTACGCTTATTAAAGCAGAGGTGTTAGATGAACTCCAATTAATTGCTAAACCTCTTGCATGCTCAGGATAAACCGTGTATCCCACTCCCTCATTAAATCCCTGATAGAAGTTTAATGGCGCAGCACTATTGAATACAATCTTTAATTCCTGAACTACAATATTACATACTGCCCCAGCTGTGGCCATGCTAGCTGTTATATTGGCAGAACCTACCCCCTTTGCTCTAATCCTTACCCCTGAAGACGTAGTTTCTAATATTTCAACTATTGCCCCGTTATCACATGTGCTGGAAGGAATAGTTGTGTTGGGGACTAACACGGAGAATGGAATTATAGCCTCCTCCCCCTCATACATAACTTTGCTTAGGTAAGGAAACTCTATTCTTGGAGTAACCACACTCACTTCACAAGTGCGTGTTATACCATTCAACACAGCACTTATTTCTGCATTCCCATTCCCAATGGCCGTGATCAAACCTTGTGCGCTTACAGTTGCTACTGAGTTATCAGATGATGAAAAGGTTGGTGTACCCGGAGGAACTCCACTCCATTGAAGTTGTAGTGTTTCTGTTGTATATAATGTAGCAACACCCGGAGTCAAATTAAATGTTTTATCATTTACTGCCACCTCGCACTCATCAAACATAGATGAATCATCCGCTGACGCCACCTTGATTTTACACTTACCATTAGCAACGGCGGTAACCTTTCCTGTGGCATCTACACTTGCTACCGCATCATCCGAAGAGCTCCATAGAAGTGCCCCATTAGTGGCATTACTTGGGGTAACGCTCCCGGTAAGTTGCGATTGCTCCCCTACAAATAGAGATAAGGTTTTAGGATCTATCGTTACTCCCGTAACATAAATCTTACTATTCACCTCAATATTACAAGAAGCAGAGAGATTTGTACCATCGGTAGTGGTGGCGGTAATCACACATGTGCCATCTGCCACAGAGGTTACTACACCTGCGGCATCCACTCTTGCGATACTCTCATCCGAGCTACTCCAACTTAAAACCTTATTATTGGCAGTATGAGGGAGAACGGTGGCAATAATGCTCAGTTGTTCATTAAGAGCTGTAAACTTATGCGTTGTAGGGGCAATACTCAGTGAGGTTACAAGATCTATTATGCCGCTATTATCTACACTCCAGCTGTTCTCATCCACAGAGCCATCCCCTTTGAACATTACTGTACAGTTATATTGGGTATTGCGCCTAATGTTGCAATCGGTAAAATACTCCCCTATATAAAAGCGATAGATTATCGTTCCTTTCTTGCTTGGTGAAGTGTAATCATACTCCATCTCAAGATACGAACTATGAGCCTTTGCTGCTGAGCTCATCCCCTGCTCCTTATCCTTATAGCTCAATGCAGAGGGAGCCACAATTCCCTGCATATTCTCAAAAAGATAAAAAGTATTACTCTCTTGAATCTCATCCCCAATAAGCTCCTCCCCATCTATCACCGCCATATCACTAGCTCTACTCTCCCTAAAAAGCGATATCGAAGCTGGGGCACTCTTTAGCTGTAATCGTTTCACCTGAATCTCCACACCAGGGTTTAATCCGTCATAGTTAAAGCCCAAAACAAATTTAGAAACTACCCTCTCTAAATTTATATCCAAAGTAATATTATTGGTAAGGAGCATCGGGCTACTCTTGCTACACATTAAAACACCCCCATTTGAATCCGTAAGATCATCTATCCGCTCAACACTATGCGTAAACAACTCAGCCTGCGATAATTTCCTAAAAAACAGCGCTGAACCATAATTAGCAATGGTATAAATGCTATAAAACTTATCCGAAAAAATTTTGACATCTGAAATCTGCGAACCGCCACAAACATATTTATGAGAAACAATATCTCCCAGCTCATTAAAGATAAAAATATTCACATCACTTAACTGCACAGGGTTTACAGCAAGGCTCCCTTTGCTCTGCTTAAGATCTTGATCTAAACTCAGAAAGTTAAATGATAAAGAGATGGTGTCGGTGGAGGATGCTGACAAATAAAGCCCCTCAGAATCTTTTGTACAACTAAACAAAAATAGCTGTAAAAGGAAAATAATAAAAAATAGTTTTGCTCTCATTTTATAATAAAATTTTAGCAAAACTATCTCCTATGCTTATAAACTTGGTTGCCAAAAAAGCAATTTCTTTTGAAATTGACGTTTTTAAAAACGTCAAATTATTCTCTGATTATCTGTATCTCGTTTTTCAATCCAACTTTTATAATTTGAGACGGAATATGAGTACACTCCTCTTCAAGATCAGGATCTACAATAAAATCAACTGCATCTAAAATATCATCATTTATATCATCATAATATTCGGGAGTAGGATCTCCTGATATATTTGGTGAAGTAGAAACTATCGGCTTATGGAATCGAGAAATAAGTTTAGAGCAAAACTCATTTTGAGGAACTCTTATTCCTACTGTACCATCCTCGGCAATTACATTTTTTGCTAGGCCTGTTGCTCCGGGATAAATAATTGTCATCGGTTTGTCGTTCACTTCCATTAATGAGATTGCTATCTCCGGCATCTGCTTTACATATTTACAGACCATATCTATATTGCCTGCCAATACGATAAGACTCTTTGAGTCCTCTCTTTGCTTAATCTTGTAAATTTTCTCCACAGCTGCAGGATTTGTCGCATCGCAACCTAATCCCCAGATTGTATCTGTAGGGTATAAAATTACTCCTCCCTCTTTTAATACTTTGATTGCCTCTTCAATTTGTGAGTTCATTGGTGTTAATTATTTTGTTTAAGTAAATCTACGTATAATGCGTTTATATTGTTCATTATTTGCTCTTCTTTAAATTTAGCAGCATGAATAACAGACTTCTCCAGTATTTGGTTTACTATGGTTGGGGAACTTAGTATCATATTTACCTGAGATGCGATCTCCTGTGGTTTTTGAGGATTGACATATAATGCTGCATCACCTCCCGCCTCGGGCATTGATGATACGCAAGATGTAATTACAGGAACTCCCACCGTAATAGCTTCCAAAACCGGAATTCCAAAACCCTCAAAAACAGAAACATAAGTAACTACCAAAGCTTGCTTATATATTGCAGGAAAATCCATAAAATCAGCATTGCTGATAATCTTAACTCTATCAGCTGTCCCTGTCTGTTCAATAGCCTCATTCACCTGATCCATATAATCTGTTTTGCGCCCTAAAACCACAAGTTTTACATCCTCAGGGATTTCAGGCAAGGCACGTATCACACTGCAAAGATTTTTTCTTTTCTCTATAGTACCTACATTGAGGATAAACTTATCAGGTAAATCATACTTCTCTTTCACCCGCTTGATATCTACCTCACTAATAGAATTATGAAAAATCTTATCACAACCTTGATAAATTATCTCTATTTTAGAGGGGTCAGCCCCC
>CAZYQA010000251.1:0-4030 GCA_964649555.1 uncultured Muribaculaceae bacterium | reverse complement strand
TTGGAAATACAATGGATTTCCCAAGGGGTGGAAGTGTTTGGCGTTCAAATGGTAGTATTTGGAAGTTTCGACCTCTAACTCACTATCTATAAAAGCTCTACCTTTGCACCAAGCGATAAAGCTAAGGCTTACATTCTGCCCATTGTTAATAATAAACTTAAAAGCAATCCGATTTTATCGGATTTTTATTATCACTGGATAATAGCAAGGTGTGTATCGAGTTACTCGATACCTTTTGGGTTACTCCCAAAAGCCTTGCCCCTTAAAAGGGGAGGCTAATCCTCCGAAGTCGGATTAGCTGGAAACATTGCTATGGCAAGTAGTGTTAGCTTATATCGTGAAACCACTAAAATCCATTTTTTAATGAACAAAAAAGAACATCAAGGAGGAAAGCCTCCTAAGCCTGACAAGGCTACGCACTGTGTGATGGTGCGATTTACAAGCGAAGAGTTCGCTCGTTTTCTTACGCTCTATGAGCAATCGGGAGTGTATGCTAAGGCTATTTTTATTAAAGCAAGAGTCTTTAATGAAGAGTTTAGAGTAATCAAAATAGATAAATCCATCGTTGATTACTACACCAAACTGTCGGCTTTTCATACTCAGTTTCGTGCCATTGGGGTTAATTATAACCAAACGGTAAAGGAGTTAAAGAGTCATTTCTCAGAGAAAAAGGCGATGGCTCTGCTCTTTAAATTAGAGAAACAGACCATTGAGCTTGCCTCTTTAAGCCAACAAGTGATTACATTAACTAAAGAATTTCAAGAGAAATGGTTGCCAAAATTAATGTAGGAAGCTCCCTTTATGGCGCACTGTCATACAATGGACAAAAGATTAATGAGGGTGAGGGGAAGCTCCTTGCCACTCATAAAATCTTTGATAAGGGTGATGGCAAATTAGATATTGCACAAGCAATGTCGGATTTTCAGCGATGTATGCCTTCTCAAATTCGGAGTGAAAGACCCGTAGCTCATATCTCTCTGAATCCTCACCCTGATGATAAGTTAGATGATGTGCAGTTATCTGCAATAGCCCAAAAGTACTTAGAGAAGTTAGGCTATGGTAATCAGCCTTATGTTATTTTTAAACATGAGGATATAGCTCGGCATCATCTACATATCGTAACGCTCAATGTAGATGAAGAGGGTAAGAAACTCAATGATAGCTTCCTTAAAAGAAGAAGTAAGCGTATCACCGATGAGCTGGAAACAAAGTATGATTTGCATCCTGCTTCTAAAAAAAGAGATACACTCAACGAAGCGATTAAGGTTGTTAATCCAGAAACTGGTTCTGTAAAAAGACAGATAGCGAATGTACTTAAAGCTACTGCCTCGTATCGTTTCCAAACGATGGGAGAATACAGAGCCTTACTTTCATTATATCGTATCTCTGTAGAAGAAGTAAGAGGTGAAGTCAAGGAACAGGAGTACCATGGATTGGTATATTCCTGTATAGATAAGAATGGAGAAAAACTAGGAAATCCTTTTAAGTCCTCTCTCTTTGGGAAAGACTTTGGTTATGATGAGCTTCTTAAAAGGATGAAGAAATCCAAGGCGGATATTCAGCAACATAAGCTCGGTGGCTCTACAAGGCAGAAGATAAATGCAGTCCTAAAACAGACCCATCGTAAGGATAGGTTCGCCTTATTATTACAGCAAAAAGGAATAGATGTAGTGTTAAGAGAAACCGACACTTCTCGCATCTATGGTGCTACTTTTATAGACCATCATACGGGCTGCGTGCTTAATGGCTCTCGCTTAGGAAAAGATTTTTCTGCTAATGCTTTAGAAGAACATTTTGCAAATGCTCATATCGAAATGCCTATTTCTGAGAATGAAAGACTTGGCTTGCTTGATACAGACGCTATGCAGGAGCAAGGCTTAAATGAAGGAGTAGAAAATGGCTTTGATGGCGATAGCTTTGGTTTAGGATTGGGACTCTTTGAAACGCATGGAACAGACCCAGAGGAAGAGCGTTTCAGACGATTGATGCAGCGTAAAAAGAAAAAGCATCCACGAAGAAGATTGTAGATACTAAGCTATGATTTTCAAATCAATTATTTACAAATAAAAAAAATAGAAATTATGTCGCAACAAGAAGACGATTTAAGAGCACTGGGGAAAATTATGGATTTTCTACGTGCCGTAAGTATATTACTCGTAATTATAAACATCTATTGGTATTGCTACGAGGCAATACTTGATTGGGGTATTAATATAGGCGTAGTGGATAAAATTTTAATGAATTTCAATAATACAGCAGGACTCTTTGGGCATACGCTATACACAAAACTTTTTGCTGTATTGCTACTTGCTCTATCCTGTTTAGGAACATCAGGCGTAAAGGAGGAGAAAATTACTTGGAATAAGATTTATCTGTTCTTAGCCTTAGGAACTATCCTGTTTTTTATGAATTGGTGGATATTATCTCTACCTCTTTCTCTTATTATAAATACCTCTTTATATATGCTTACTATGGCTGTTGGTTATATTTTTCTTTTAATGGCAGGACTATATATGAGTAGGCTCTTAAAAACCAATCTTATGGAAGATGTATTCAATAGCGAGAATGAATCTTTTATGCAGGAAACACAGCTGATGGAGAATGAGTTTTCCGTAAATCTACCCACTCGCTTTTACTATAAGAAAAAATGGAACAACGGTTGGATTAATGTAGTGAACCCTTTTAGAGCCTCCATAGTGCTTGGAACTCCAGGCTCTGGTAAATCCTATGCAGTGGTAAATTCCTTCATCAAACAGCAGATAGAAAAGGGCTATTCGCAATATATTTACGATTTTAAGTTTCCTGATTTATCACATATCGCTTATAACCACCTGCTCCAAAATTTAGATGGATACAAGGTAAAACCAAAGTTCTATGTGATTAATTTTGATGACCCTCGTAGAAGCCATCGTTGTAACCCGATACACCCTAATTTTATGAGTGATATATCTGATGCTTACGAGAGTGCCTATACCATAATGTTAAATTTGAATAGGACGTGGGTACAGAAGCAGGGCGACTTCTTTGTGGAATCACCTATTATCCTTTTTGCAGCAATTATCTGGTATTTGCGGATTTATCAAGATGGAAAATATTGTACCTTTCCACACGCTATTGAGTTCTTGAATAAGAGATATGAGGATATTTTTCCTATTCTTACATCTTATCCTGAGCTTGAAAACTACCTTTCACCCTTTATGGATGCGTGGCTTGGAGGTGCGATGGAGCAGCTTCAGGGGCAGATAGCATCTGCCAAAATTCCGCTATCAAGGATGATTTCTCCACAACTGTATTGGGTGATGTCGGACAGTGAGTTTACCCTCGATATTAATAATCCCGATGAGCCCAAAATTCTATGTGTAGGTAATAATCCCGATAGACAAAACATCTATGGTGCTGCACTGGGATTATACAATAGCCGTATCGTAAAACTGATAAATAAAAAAGGAATGCTTAAATCCTCAGTCATCATTGATGAGTTACCAACAATCTATTTTAAGGGGCTTGATAACTTGATTGCTACGGCTCGTAGTAATAAGGTGGCAGTATGCTTAGGCTTTCAAGATTTTAGTCAGCTGGTGCGAGATTATGGCGATAAAGAGGCGAAGGTGGTGATGAATACCGTAGGTAATATTTTCTCTGGACAAGTGGTAGGAGAGACAGCCAAAAATCTATCTGAACGCTTTGGTAAGGTCTTACAAAAACGCCAAAGCATCACCATTAACAAGCAGGATAAATCTACATCTATCAATACCCAAATGGATAGTCTTATTCCACCGAGTAAAATCAGTGGCTTAACGCAAGGAATGTTTGTTGGCTCTGTCTCTGATAATTTCACCGAGCGTATTGAGCAGAAGATTTTCCATGCTGAGATAGTTGTAGATGCTCAAAAAGTGAAGCAGCAAGAGAAAAACTATCAGAAAATACCTATCATCACAGACTTTACAGATAAAAATGGTAATGACCGCATGAAGGAACAGATACAAGAAAACTATAATCGCATAAAGGCTGATGTTAAACTTATCGTTGA
>CAZYQA010000250.1:0-4050 GCA_964649555.1 uncultured Muribaculaceae bacterium | reverse complement strand
ATGGCGGTAGTATAACCAAAAAAGATATGGTTTGGGTGAATATTGATAATCTTCAAATGGGTGTTGGTGGTGATAATACTTGGGGAGCTCAAACTCATACGGAATACACTATTACCCCTATTGAACGTGAGTATAAATTTTATATAATACCTGAATTAAAAAATAAATAGTGATGAAAAATTATTTTATAATATGTTTAATCCTTGTGCTTTTCTCTTGTGCAGCAAAGGAGGATGCAAAGGTTAGCAGATATGATTTCCCTGCTATCCTGGATATTAGTTTTACCCCTAATGAAACTGAAAGATGTGCCGGTGCTTTTACAGATGCCGGGAGTTGGTGGGGATTTACTCCTGCTCGTAAAGGGGATTTTATTAATGGATTTTGTGGCCCTTTTCACCTTGATGGAAATAAGAGAATTTGGTTTTCTAAATCTGCTGTAGTAGCATCTTTTGCTGATGAGAGTAATTTTAAGCTTGATACTGTTTGCTATTATCCGGGTGAGCTTTATATGAAGTCTTCTTCTGCTAAAGGTAGTATTGAGCAGAGTGCTATTTTTATTGATGCTAATAATGTGTTAATTGATATTAAGGGTTCTCAGGATCTTATTTTAAGTGGTGCTATGGAGTGGAGCAAGAAATGGTTTAGCAAGGATTCTCTATTTATGAGTGTCAATGGTAATAATATTATTGTTAAAGATATTACAGGTGAGGGGTTTGTTATTGCTCTTGCTAAGGCTGATATTTCTACTTCTGCTACTGATAATTCTGTCGCTTATTCTGCTGTTTGTAGTTCTTCTCGTGAATTTGTCGTTGTCTCGTTTTTTGTGGATAATAATGTGGAGAGTGCTATCAGCAGTGCTAAAGCTATTTTGCAGAATCCTGATAAGTTTGCTAAGGAGAATTTGGATAGATGGAATGGTTATTTGCAAAGTGTGATAAGGGAGGATATGCCTTATGAGTATGATAGGGTTGCTGCTAAGGCTGTTACAACTTTAATCTCTAACTGGAGAAGCCCTAGAGGTGATCTTTTTCATAGTGGTGTTGTGCCAAGCCATGGTGTTGGCTATTTTGTAGGTTTGTGGGCATGGGATTCTTGGAAGCATGCTGTTGCTCTTGCTAAGTTTAATCCGGAGCTTGCTAAGGATCAAATGAGAGCTATGTTTGATTATCAATTGCCTGATGGTATGGTGATAGATTGTATCTATAGTAATAAAAGTTGGAATAATGCAAGGGATAGTAAACCCCCTTTGGCTGCTTGGGCTGTGAATGAGATTTATAAGGAGACTCTTGATACGGCTTTTGTGGCTGAGATGTATCCTTTGCTTGTGAAGTATTATGAGTGGTGGTTTGTGGATAGGGATAATAATAAGAATGGCGTTTGTGAGTTTGGCTCTTGTGATGGTACTCTGGAGGCTGCAGCGTGGGAGAGTGGTATGGATAATGCTATCAGATTTGATGATACTAAGATGGTGAAAAATAATAATAAGGCTTGGAGTATGAATCAGGAGTCGGTAGATTTAAATGCTTTCTTGGCTTATGAGAATGAGATTTTATCTTCTTTTGCTAAGATGGTGGGAGATACTATTTTAGTGAAGGGGGGATTTTTTAATGGTGGGGAGTATCCTATCAATGTAGCTGATTATTTTTTCTGCTCTGATAAAGGATTTTTCTTTGATAGGACTTTTGATGGTAAGTTTATTGAGCATGAGGGTACTGAGGCTGCTATTCCGCTTTGGGCCGGTATCGCTTCTAAGGAGCAGGCTGCTGCTGTTTCCGAGAAGTTCTTGAACCCTAATAAGTTTGCCACTTATATCCCTTTCCCTACTATTGCTGCTGATGATCCTAAGTTTACCCCTAACGGGTATTGGAGGGGCCCTATCTGGCTTGATCAAGTTTATTTTGGTATCAATGGTTTGAGAAAATATGGCTATATTGAGCAGGCTGATGAGTTTACTAGGAATGTTTTTGACCGTTTGTATGGCGTGAAGGAGGGTGCTCCTATCCATGAGAATTATAATACCCATACAGGTGAATTACTTAAGGCTCCTCATTTTAGCTGGAGCTCTGCTCATTTGCTTATGCTTTATAATGAGTATGGTAAAAGTATTAATAATTAATTATATAGGATGTTTATTGTAATATCTATTATGTTTTTAGGAGTTGGGTTAGGATTCTTGATTAAGAGTCTTAACCTGCTCTCTTTTTTTAGAGACGTTGTTTTGTCAAAGTCTATCACGTTTACAATCTATCTTTTGTTGTTCCTTTTGGGTATTACCGTTGGGAGTAATAAGGATATTGTAAATAATTTGGCCTCTTTGGGGTGGCAGGCTTTTGTTCTTGCTTTTTTTGCCTCTATCGGGAGTGCTATTGCTGCTCTTGCAGTTTATAAATTGTTTTTTTCTAAAGATAAGGGGGTGAGCAATGAAGGGTAGTTTGATTGTGGTGCTGTTTTTTGCTATCGGCTGCTTGGTTGGTTGGCTTGGTGGTGGCGAGTCTATGATTGTTGCTTCTGAGACTCTTCCTGCTGAGGAGTTGGTGTTGGATGCGCCGGGGATTACCTCTTCTAATGAGGTTGTTTCTGAGGGTGGATGGTTGCCTGATTTTCTTGTCAGTGGTACTCTTACTACTATTGTGCTTTATCTTTTGATGTTGCAGGTGGGTATCAGTATCGGTGCTGATAAGAAACTTAAGGAGATTTTGGCGAGTATTAAACCTAAGTATCTTTTAATTCCTTTGGGGACTATCATTGGTACTTTATCGTTTAGTGCTTTGGCGGCTTTGATCCTTTCTAAATGGAGTGTGTTTGACTGTATGGCTGTGGGGAGTGGCTTTGCATATTATTCTCTCTCTTCAATTCTTATTACCGAGTTGAAGGCTGCCTCTTTGGGTGAGGCTATGGCTGTTGAGCTTGCTACTATTGCCCTTATGGCTAATATTATGCGTGAAATTATTGCACTTCTTGGAACACCTATTTTCTGTAAGTATTTCGGGCGTTTTGCCCCTATCTCTGTGGGTGGAGCCACTACTATGGATACTACTTTGCCAATTATTACGAAATATTGCGGTAAAGATCTTGTCTTTGTAGCTATCTTCCATGGTGTGCTTGTGGATCTTACGGTGCCGATGTTCGTTTCGCTTTTCTGCAGTTTGTAGGTGACCTAGGTTCGTATTTTGATCGAGTTGGCTTGTCTATATCTTTTTGATTGACAGGCAAATCACTCGATCAATTTTCGTTTGTGGGTCACCTAGCTTTTCGGATATATGAATTATTTTGTATATTTGAGAAAACTATTAAAAATTACAGAGCGATGGAGGGGAGGGATTTCTATCATATTTGCCTAAGAGGCAATAATCATCAAGATATTTTCTTTTGTAATAATGATTTTATTCAGATATTGAATAGAATGGCGATAGCAGCGTATAAAACTGATACTGATATAGTTGCTATGTGTGTTTTGTCTAATCATTTTCATTTGGTGGTTCTTACGTCTGATAAAACTCATTTTATGCATTATTTTAGGATGAGTTTGTCGTATTACTTTAATAAACAGTACTCTAGTATTGGTAATGTGGGGACAAGAAAGTATTTTTCCAGGTATATTCTATCACCAGATACTGATGATGGTGAAGATTTAAAGGATGTAATTTCTTATATACTCAGGAATCCATTATGGCATGGCATATCTAAAGATTTTCTTAGGTATAAATGGAGTTCAGTTGCGATATATTATGCAGATGTAGAGGAAGTTGATTGTATTGATGAGCGTGATATAGAATATTATATCCCTTGGTCACAGGTATTGCCTCCGGGCTGTATTATGCGTAAGGATGGTTTAATCCCTTTTGATTGTTATGTAAGAAGGGATATTGTGGAAAATTTATTTGGGAATCAGGGTAATTTTGCAAAGTTTTTAGAATTACCCACTAAATCTGAACTCTTTTCTGCAGAAAAACATAATAAAAAGATACGTAATAAGAGTGATAATAATTTTACTATGTTATCCGACACAGAATTGAGTGAAAAAATATTAGACTTGGTTAATACGGTATA
>CAZYQA010000249.1:0-4083 GCA_964649555.1 uncultured Muribaculaceae bacterium | reverse complement strand
GAGGTAAGCAAGAACAAGAAGCTTGGGAGCCACAATGGACTAAAGATATTGAGTTAGCAGTTAAGAAAATGAGGATAAATACTTATGAAAAAGGTATAAGAATAATGAAAGAGTGGGGTTGTGCTCCGGAGGATTATGGATTTAGATCACCTGCTATAAAAGGTATTCAGACTTCAAAGTCAGCTAAGCAAAAGATAAAAAAAGAGCTTATTGCAGTAGAATGCACTGAGACTATTGATAGAGAGTATGGCAAATATACTAAGACATTGAGTAATAGAGACAGATTTAGCGATGATGATTACAGTATTGAGGATATATATAAAAACCTATAAAAATTTATTATGATGAATACTATTGACAAAGAAAAAATTAAAAATGCTCTTGCAGATTTTTGTGAGAGAAATGGAAGTCAAAATAAAGCCGCTAAAGTAATTGGTGTAAGTAGTGCGGTTTTATCAAGAATTGCTAACAATGAATGGGAATTAATTGCTGATGAGATGTGGCGCAAAATAGCAAGATTCATTGGGTATACGGGTAAAGATTGGGCTACTGTTGAAACTAGGGATTTTAAAATGATGAATGTTCTGCTTAATGATGCCCAAACTCATAGTAATGTTCTTGCAGTTATAGGTGATGCCGGGAGCGGTAAAACACAAGCGATGAAAGAGTATTGCAACACCAATTCAGAGGTATTTATACTCTATTGTAACGAGTACTGGAATAGAAAGATGTTCATGCAAGAGTTACTTACAACTATGGGCAGGGATTCTTCAGGGTATACTGTTGGCGAGATGATGAGTGAAATAGTTAGATGCCTTAAAAGCATGGGGAATCCACTTATAATAATGGATGAAGCTGATAAGCTAACAGATCAAGTTTTATACTTCTTTATATCATTATATAATTCACTAGAGGATGCTTGCGGAATAATGCTATGTGCAACAGATCACCTTGAAAAGAGAATTAAAAAGGGCTTAAAATTGAATAAAAAGGGGTACAAAGAAATCTATAGTCGTATTGGCCGTAAGTTTATTCAATTAAAAGGAGTTGGGAGTAAAGATATAGAATTGGTGTGCATGGCAAATGGCATTACTGATAAAAAATTAATTCAAGAAGTTGTTGAGGATGCTGAGTGGGATTTACGCAGAGTTAAAAGGAAAATACACGCTTTAAAAATGATTCAATAATGGCAAGAGCAATGTCTGTATATCAGGTCTTGGCTGAAAAAAAGAATCTTGTTGAGTTTGATGGAGAGTGGAAGGAAACTATTGGTAACCCTGAACTAACTGGAAGTTGGATAATATGGGGTCAGTCCTCAAATGGTAAAACATCATTCTCTTTAGAGCTCGCAAAATATCTATGTCGTTACGGGAAAGTGCTATATAATTCATTGGAAGAAGGCACAAGTAGAACAATGCAAATTGCACTTGAGAGAGCTAAGATGAAAGAGGTTGCTCGAAAATTTATAATACTTCCTGGAGAGCCGATTGATGATTTATATTATAGGTTGAGTTTAAAAAAGAGCCCGCAAATAATATTTATTGATTCACTGCAATATACTGGGTTAAACTACGCTGAATATAAGAAGCTGAAGAGCCAATTTCCAAATAAACTATTTGTATTTATATCTCATGCAGAAGGTAATTTACCTGAAGGGAGATTAGCAAATAAAATCAGATATGACGCTAACGTTAAGATAAGGATTGAGGGGTATAGAGCAATAATTAATAGCAGATTTTCTGATAGTAATCACACAGGTAATTATATAACAATTTGGGATGAAGGTGCAGAGAGATATTGGGGAGGAAATAAATAATGAAAACAGTAGCAGCAAAATCAAAGTTTGGAAAATTTTTTCAACTACTTCAAAAAATGGAGAATTACCACCCATCGTATGAAATAGAACTAAGAGCAAATATAGTTCGAGAGTATTCAGGTGGTAAAACATCCTCTTTAACAGAAATGTATAATAGGTTTCCAGAGCTATACTTTAATATGATACAGTTAATGAAAGAGAAAGTGGGCGATACTCCTCAAGCTAAGAGGCATTATGATCCGGAGGGTGACTTATGGCGAAAAAGATGTATTGCTGTTGTATGTAGTTGGCTAGATAAACAAAATCTTAAACTTGCCAAGCAACAAAAGTTGAGCTATGCAATAGGTATCATAACACGAGCTTCTAACTGCAGAGATTTTAATAAAATACCATGTTCGCGCTTAATGGAAGTTTATAATTTATTCTTAAAAAGGAATGATGTCAATACATCTGAGGTTGAAGTAGCGATCTTAAATATTCAAGCAGAGCAATTCCTGAATCAAATCAAAAACACTTTAAAAAACAATAAATATGAGAACTTATGAGCAGTTAACGGTATTCCCGATAGATTCTCTCCCAGTTGCGGATCAGATTCACTTCTTGGAGCAAGAGCTTGAGGGATATAAAAAGGCATTCAACACATGGTCTGCTTGGTGCAATGATGATAAAAATAAGATGCGGAATAATTTCGACTGTGTCGCAAATTATGTAAGACAAAAGGCATTACAAATTACTGATGCTGAAACTAAACTAAAAGATTTAAAGGAGAAATGCTAATGAGAGAATTTATTTACCCTGATGTTCCTGCAGAACTTAAATTTATACAGGAGTTTTTAGAAGATACATTATTGGAGGAATATTACAAGAAACAGAGCATGCGCAATTTGGGACTTGCTCTTATTAAGTTTTTCGGTTCTTGGCCTATTGGTGATAAAGAGCGCTATAAGGTGAGAGCGTGCACTGAGGGAGATAGTGGTTTTATTGAGGTAAAGTATAAAGATACTGATGAGGATTACATAATATTAATAATAAAGCAAGAATCATGATAATAGCAATTGATTTCGATGGAACGCTGCACTGGGGGCAATATCCTAATATTGGTATAATAGCACAGGGAGCTGTGGAAAATATAATGAAGCTTCGCCGAGATGGCCATTATATAATTATATGGACGTGCCGCACTGGAGATTTACTTACAGAGGCTATTAACTGGCTTTGTGAATGGGGCATTCCATATAATAGGATCAACGACAATCATCCTAGTAATAAAGTGGAATTTGGTGGCAATACTAGGAAGATATATGCGGATGTATATATAGATGATAAGCAAATTGGTGAGCTGCCTAGTTGGGATGAGATATATGAGTATGTTAGACAAATTAATTTAAATAAATAACCTTAATAATGAAATAAAACAAAGTTTATGAGAAAAGAAACCTCTAAATTATGCCCTCGGGGAAAGTTCGGTCAGGGTATTCTACTTCACTCAAACAATGCTCAATGTAAGACATGCTCCAAAAAGTACAAAAAGCACGAAGAGATTCAGAAAAGCGCAGAACCTTTAGATATTCAAAGTTTTCGTAAGAAATATCCGCAACATAGATATAATCATACTTTGATTCGCCACATCGTATTTTGGAAATGGAAGGCTTCACGTAAAATGATTTCAGAAAGCTAGCCATTGATTTTTTATACATTTCTGTTTCACAAACAGACATATTACCCATAGTCACCTGGCAATGAAAGGCGTATTTTTTCATAATTGCAATACTTTGATATTTAGACACTGCAAATATAATGATTTTTCAGATTGTAAGGTCTTGTTAGGCTAACTGATATATGTGGGTAAAAGAGAATATAATTTTTAACAAATAAACAATGATTATGGCAAAGAATAAACTTTACACAGTTAATATTGACCTCGTGTGGTCGCAAGATTTTACTGTTAGTGCAAAAACAGAGGCAGAGGCTAGAAAAAAAGCTTGGAAAAGATTCAAAAGATACCCACATAAAAAAGATTTTAGAATTGAGGCAGATAGAATAGATGATTAATTAAAATAAACAATGATAATTTATAAAGATATGAATACTAATATTATTCCCCCTATTACAAATCCCTTGGGAGATGCATGGCAACAACCAAATGTCTATTCTATATTAATTGATGATACTCACGCTGTAATGATTGAAATCGACTTTAATGTTTTAATGGATTATTCATTCTCCCAGCCAAGCGCTTTATACAATGGTAAGATGTGGAAAGCAAA
>CAZYQA010000248.1:0-4087 GCA_964649555.1 uncultured Muribaculaceae bacterium | reverse complement strand
ATATATGTACAATGGGATTGACTAACAACTAATCTTGTTACTCAATCCCTCTGCATTGTGGAGCTATTATTAACCTGTATTCTATTTTTTAAAGTTGTAATGTATATTAAAGAACTGTTGAACAGTAGATATAAGATTTTCTGCTGTTTTTAATCTGTTATCCGGCATTTGCCTGCTTTCTCTATTAAATTCCAATTGTATTGCATCAATCGTACCGCCACTGCAAGATCCGCTGCTTTTAGTAACATAAGCACCGCTAAAATACTTTGTATCTAATGGTTGAGGATTATCTTTATGAGGGATACATGGAGTACCATTTTTATATAAAAGTGTACCGAAAGCATTATCTCCTCTGATATAGTCAGAAAAAGATTGATCAGCCTTATTTGTTTTAATAAGATTATAGATACCACAAGAAGATTCCAATCCTGAGACATTTAACTTTTCATCCGAAAGGTTAAGAGAATCCTTTACTATTTGATAACCGATTTCAATCTCTTGTTTTTTATGCCCATGTGCATGGAAATCCAAAAGTAAACCGGCACCGAAATTATTATCAATGCTCTCTTTAGCACTATTAATATTAGAATAAAATCGATTATAAACGTTTACAAGCTCATCACAATCTTTAGGAACAGCATTTATCAATTCTCTATTAACATCAATATATGTTCTTTTTAGATTCATAAACACAATATGCGGATATTTTCCTGTTCTGGCAAAAACTATAGAATCTACAAGTTCTGCCAATTCAGGTGTATTAGAATCATAAGATGTTGTAAACTTAGGATCGGGGCAATTCTCTTTAGTTCTTAATACCAAAGTAGAATCAACCAACTTTCCCCCATGAGGAACAGTTATAATTAAAGGAAAATTCCCTGTTCTGTACTCACAATAATCAGATTTAATTGTATCACGTCTAAAGACATTTTGAGCATTAGTTCCAAATACTGTTGAAAAAATAATAACTCCTAGTAATAATAATTGTTTCATATCAGTAATAAAATAATGTAAGTTTAATAAGTTAAGTTAAGTTAAGTTAAGTCAAAATTTTAAGTAAGGTTATATAGGGTTTTGAGTACACAAAGGGTTATAATCAAGCTCTGATTTAGGGAAAACAAATTGCCTCTCTATGCTATTAGCAGCCTTAAATCTGTTCTCTTCCCCTAACCCTTGGTCATCATACATATTATAATTCGAAGCAAGTGGATCTAAATTCTTTGGAGTTTTCCCTGTTTTCCAATCATTTACGGCTCCCCCTTGATTATATCCCGCTCTTGGAGCAGGGCCTCTATCCAGATCCATATTTAATCTCTTTAAATCTAGATACCTGAAACCTTCACCCCATAGCTCTATTCTTCTATGTAAAAGAATCTCTTCAATCAGTTTATCCCCTGTATTTGATGATAAAATGTAAGATTTATCTCTTGCAGACACAAGTGTAAATAATGCAGAAGCAGCATCACTCTCTTTACCCGCTCTTGCAAACCCCTCAGCCATAATAAGTAGCATTTCAGACAATCTCATAAGTGGTAAATCAGCAGTATAAACATTGCCTGCATAATTACTACTTGTATTATCAGGATAATCTACAATATACTTTTGGCTCATCCACATAAATATATTACCGGAAGGGGGAGCTACTACATCTTTTTTAGGCATAGAAGGAGCCTTAGGGAGCCAAATTGATTTTCTTACATCAGTATCAGATATTTTTTCATATAATAAATTATATATAGCCCTTGGAGTATTCTTATTATATGATACGTTTGTATTGGAAATAAAACTATAGAAGTTTGTAAGAGTACCCGTCTCAATTGTAGGTTGGCCTATTTTTCCCCAGATCCATTCACTACTTGCTGCGTCACACATCCTGCCTTGCTTACGATCATATAAAGAAGTATCTATTTTAGCACCAGATAAGTCAAAGACCTGTTTGGCAACATTAGCTGCTTCACTCCAATTCCCCTGTGTAAGAAGAACTCTGGCTTTCATACCCCTTGCAACATTCACATCAATATGGGCTTTAGTTGCTCTTTTTATTTTAATATTAGATAAAAGAGAAATTGCTCCATCTAGATCTTTATTAATTTGTATATAAACATCCTCAACTGATGATCTTGCCATAGGCATGTATCCACTTTCAAGCCTTAGAACAACTCCATTTTGAGAATTTTCTTTATCCCTATAGTATCTTTCTCCCCACAACTGTACTAAGCAAAAATATATATATCCTCTATATGCAAGCGCTTGCCCTTTGATATAATCTTTCTCCTCCTGTGGACCCTCTGCATTATCAATATTTTCAATGACCATATTTGAATTTGCAATAATCTCATAAAACATTCCGAACATAAACTTAACATGAGAGGAACCCGTATTTCTATGAAGAGCCCATTTAGCTTGGCTCTGCCATTGAGCATTCCCTTTGGTATATACCAAATCCTCACCCATCATATCCATCCAAAGCATATAGGTACCATAGCCACATTGAGCAGCACTACTTCCCGGTTTATACATTAATCTGTGAATCCCATTTATTGCCATCATAGATGAATTTGTGGTCTCAAACATTGACTCTTTATCAGCAGTAGAAGTTGATTGAGTATTTAGGAAATCTTTGCCGCAAGAGAATAATATGCAGCAGGATAAAATTATATATATAAAATATTTGTTCATAGTCTTAGAAATTAATATTAATACCAAATGAGAAAGTTCTTGAAGGGAGGTAAATATCAGAGTTCCCATCATAGCCCGACATCATATTTCTTCTTGGAAACCTACCTCTTTTACCACTAAAAAGAAATGGATTATTAGCTGCAAAATAGATAGATCCTCCCCCAATACCGATTAATTTATTAAAATTATTAGGGAGCGAATATGCTAAATTTATATTGGTAATTTCCAGCATATTAGAAGATGTAACCCATCTTGTAGAAGAGGCGGCACTAATATTAGTAGCATCAGTACCCATAGATACCTTAGGCACATTTGTTATATCTCCAAGTTTCTGCCATCTATCCTTTAAATCAACATGCAATTGGCTATATGATAAAGATGCTGAGCCCGGTTCCATAAAAGATCTATATGTACTATCATAATATTTTCCCCCAAGTTGGTAATAGCAGCTTACAGATAAAGACCAGTTCTTCCATGAAAAGGCTGTCCCAAAACCACCTGTAACTTTGGGAAAAGCATCTCCACTCCAATCATATTTAGCATGCTCAATATTCTCAGTACACATCACTCCATTCATATCGATCAATTCATCTGCACCCCAAACGAAATCCGGATTATCAATATCGGCAACAAATAAATTATATCCTGTTTGCGGATTCACTCCATACCATTGTCTCAGCCACATATCATATCTTGAATGTCCCTCTTCAATTTTATAAATACTGCTTATATACGGATCCAGAGGAAGCGCTGTAATTTTATTCTTTAAAAATGTAGCATTTAGATTTACACTCCAAGAAATATCATTCTTCCTTAATATTGCACCATCAAGAGAAATCTCTACTCCTTTATTATACATTGTTCCAGCATTTACATCTCTTGAATCAATACCAGAAGATACGGGTAATTTTATTGCAAAAAGCAAATTGGAAGAGCGCCTATCAAAATACTCCAATGCACCTTTGAGCTTAGAATTAAATAAATTAAATTCCAAACCAATATCTAAATTTTTGGAAACCTCCCAGCTAAGATTTCTATTTCCAAGCGAGGATTGAATAAAGCCTGGCTCAGTACCATTATGCGCAGTATCATAAACAGCTCTCCAAGGGTAATAGCTGGAAAGATCATCATTTCCAACAACTCCATACGAGGCTCTCAATTTAAGCATATTTACAAAATGCACATTTTTCATAAACTTTTCTTGATCAATTCTCCATCCACCACCTACAGACCAAAAATTACCCCATCTAGATTCAGGAGCAAATCTGGAAGAACCATCCCTCCTATAAGAGGCAGAAGCAAAATATTTATTATCGTAATCATAATTTACTCTCGATAAATATCCCTCTACATTATATCTATTAATATAAGAAGTTGGTATTCCGTTAATCTCCGCAAAATTCTTAAA
>CAZYQA010000247.1:0-4094 GCA_964649555.1 uncultured Muribaculaceae bacterium | reverse complement strand
GTATCAATCTCTGAATCGGAAAAAGAGTAATTAATAAAGTTGGGATAAACTTTCCAGAATTTATGACATAAAATTTTAGACAATGTAACAGAACTCAAAGAATCAGTATCCAGATATAAATCTTTAATATTTTGAATTGGCGTATTAGAGCACAATAAAACACTGGCAACCGCCCCTACTGCACCTATACAAAAATCTGATATTATGCTATGATTAGGAATAAAAGGGACGGCAGCAGCAGGAATAATTCCTATATCAACCTTATTTTCCCTGAGTAATGACGCTCCTATAGATGGAACACACTCAACCAGCTCAATCTGCTGATTAACAGAGTGATGTTTTAAGCCGTAAATAAACGGTAAAGTATTCAGGTATGATATTGCCGCTACTTTTACCATAATTATCAGATGAGTTCATATTAAAATCCCTAGAAAGCAGTGCAAAAGTACAAAATTAAAATTACGCAGCAAAAAATAAATGCTCACATAAAACTTTTATACCTATCAGGATTAATACAATACCCCCTATCAACTCCGCTTTTTTCCCAACTTTCACACCTAGCTTTTGCCCAGAGATCAATCCTATAATGGATGCTAAAGCCGTAATAATAAATGTAAGCCCCAGCAGAACTCCCATCTTATTAATTGGCAGATGAATAAGAGCTAGACTCACCCCTATGGCTATTGCATCTATGCTGGTAGCAACCGACAAAAATACAATTTTCTTCACTCCCATAGTTGCATTAAAAGAGCTATTATCATCATTATCCTTATCAAAAGAGCCTTTAACCATCTTAATCCCCAGATAACAAAGGATTACTAATGCAACCCAATGATCCCAATTGGTAATATAGTTTGCAAATTTACCCCCTATTAACCAACCCAGAAATAAAAATGAGGTCTGAAAAACAGAAAAGAAGCTCACAATTAAGCCTCTTTTCTTTATACTCATATTCGGCATAGATATTCCACCACCTATAGAGACCGCAAAAGTGTCAAACGATAATGTAGCTGCCAAAATAATTAATTCTATAAATGTCATTTCTTAATAAATAATAATAACCCTAATACTGTCAAACCTGCACATACAGCAATTAATGAGAATCCAAAGTTAAAAATATAATTATTAATCACGTAAGAAATAATTGGTGCAGATATACATATTGCAGGAACTGCTTTATCTTTTATATTAATTTTAGTTAAAAGACCAAACATAAACAAACCTAAAAGTGGCCCGTAAGTATAAGCAGCAATCTGATAAACCATATTTATAACAGCATCATTTTTAATTGCATTAAAAAATACAATTAAGAGAACGAACATTGCTGCCATAAACAAAGTTATCTGCATTCTTACCTTATTTTTCTTCTTATCATCCCAGTTTTTACCTTCAATTCCAACAATATCTAAGCAAGTAGATGTTGTAAGAGAAGTAAGTGCATTAGCACAAGTTGGATATGCTGCTGAAATAAGCCCAATAAAGAAAATAACTCCAACTACCGGTTTTAAAGCAAAAGCAACAGTAGGGAAAATTTTATCGGCTTCAACAAGGCCTGTAGATGCATTAGTAGCTGCACTTAATAGCTCAGGATGTTGTTGAATATAGATAGCTAAAACTGCTCCTAAAGTTAAGAATAACAAATTGATAGGAAGCATCATAACAATAGATGTCATAACATTTTTTTGAGATTCTCTGATATTCTTACAACTTAAATTCTTTTGCATCATTGCCTGATCCAAACCTGTCATTGCAATAGGAATTAATACTCCACTTAAAAATCTTTTTATCCAATTTGATGCTGGAACCGGATCAGTATTAAACACGTCAGAATAGTGGCTTGAATGAACATTGCTAATTAAATCTGTAATTCCCCATCCAAGTTCACTACATATATATACTACAGAAACCACAATAGCAATAATCATAAATGAAGTTTGCATTGTATCTGTATAAATAATCGTTTTAACACCGCCTTTCATTGTATATAAAATTGCAAGACCTACAAATACAACAGCAGCAACCCAGAAAGGGACACCTATCTGAGCTAAAACAAAATTATATAAAACGAAGATTACTAAGAAAGTTCGCACAGTAGCTCCTAATAATCTGGAAATTATAAAGAAACTTGCTCCCGTTTTATAACTATATTTACCAAATCTCTTCTCCAAATATGTATAAATAGAAGTTAAATTCATCTTGTAATACATTGGAAGCAAAAGTAGAGCGATTATCGCATAACCGATAAACATGCCTAAAAGCATTGGTAAATAGTAAAATCTCTCATTAAAAACATTTCCGGGAACCGACATAAATGATACACCTGATAAAGATGCACCAATCATTCCGTAAGCTACTAAAAACCAATTTGATTTTCTATTGCCTGTATAATAAGTTTGGCTATCAGCCTTTCTGGAAGTGAGCCACGCAATTAGAAACAGCAGGCACGTGTACAGTAAGAAGGTAATAAGAAGGATAGTTGCATTCATTTAGTTAAAATATTGAAATAGTGATTAGTAAGCTTTAAAATCATTCCTACTTTGAATTGCTTTCCCCAAAGTAAGTTCATCAGTATATTCTAGATCATCTCCAAAACCAACACCTCTTGCGATTGTTGTAATTTTGATATTATAATCTTTTAATTTTTTGTATAAAAAAAAGGAAGTTGTTTCACCCTCCATAGATGTACTAAGGGTGAGAATAACCTCCTTTATATTATTATTGTTTACTCTATCAATAAGCTCCTTTATTTTTAAGTCAGATGGGCCGATGCCATCCATAGGTGATATAATGCCACCCAAGACATGATACAAGCCGTTAAAATGATCTGTATTCTCAATACTTAGCACATCTCTGATACTCTCAACAACACATATCACTGATTTATCTCTCTTCTGATCCGAACATATTGTACAAATATCGGAATCAGAAATCATATAACATTCAGTACAATATTTAACGTCGCTTCTGAGTTTAATAAAAGAGTTACCAAATCTATCGACATTCTCCTTAGGCTGTTTAAGAAGATGCAAAGCGAGTCTTAAAGCACTTTTCTTACCGATACCGGGTAAAGTTGCGAACTCATCTACCGCATTTTCTAATAACTGAGAAGAATATCTTTTAGTAAACATTTATTTATTTTTTAATAGAGTTGTAAAAATCTACAGCTTTTCTTACCGAACCATGCTCTAATAAAAGAGATTTTGCATAATCATAATCAGTAAGTTTGGTTTCATCCATTATCATTCTTGTTCCTCTATCAACAAGTTTAGCATTAGATAATTGCATATCAACCATTTTGTTCCCCTTAACGTGACCCATTTTTATCATTGTAGATGTAGAGATCATATTAAGAATAAGTTTTTGAGCTGTACCAGATTTCATTCTTGTACTCCCAGTAACAAACTCAGGACCTACAACTGCTACTATTGGAATCTCAACAGCTTCCGCAACAGCAGCACCAGGATTACAAGTGATACAAGCTGTTAAAAGACCTCTGCTACGAGCCTCTTCACATGCTCCTATAACATAAGGAGTTGAACCTGAAGCAGCAATACCAACCACTACATCATTAACTCCAATATTATATTTTTCCATGTCAGCCCATCCTGCTTTAGGATCATCTTCTGCATTTTCAACAGCTTTTCTGATAGCAATATCTCCTCCTGCTATCAAACCGATAATTAAATCAAATGGAGCACCATAAGTAGGCGGGATTTCAGAAGCATCAAGAATACCTAGTCTTCCGCTAGTACCTGCACCTAAATAAAATAATCTTCCCCCTTTTTTCATCCTCTCAACAATTCCATCAACTAACTTCTCAATTTGAGGAATACATTTTTCAACAGCATAAGGGACTGTTTTATCTTCATTGTTCATACTCTGCAAAAGCTCTTGAGTTGTCATTGCATCAAGATTTGCATAATTTGAAGATTGTTCTGTTACTTTCATTGTATAAAAATTTTGGAAATATTATATTCTATTTAAATGATAATCAACTAATCCGTCTATAGGGGATTTTAAAATCTTACCAATATTTACGCCACATTTTTGTGCCTCTTCTTTTAAAATATCTTGGTAATAATGAGCTATAGAAC
>CAZYQA010000246.1:0-4098 GCA_964649555.1 uncultured Muribaculaceae bacterium | reverse complement strand
CTTTTTATCTCCTCAGAGTTGGCTAATTGCTTATGTTCAATCTCCAGTTCTTCTAATTCTCCATCAATAAGTTTAGCCTCTTCCAATTTTTCAAGTTGGAACTGTTTATAGTCAAGCTCACTATTACTTCTCTCAATTTCTATATTAATCTTATGGAGCTCAGATTTGCATAAATTCAATTTAGAATTTACAGCTCTATACTCATCTAATAAAGAAATCGAATCAGAGAAATAATCTAGTACAGACATTTGATACTCCTGATTAGAGAGTAACAGATGTTGATGTTGAGCATGAATATCTATAAGTTTTTCTGATATTGATGTAAGAACTCCCAAAGTTACCGGACTATCATTAATGAAAGCCCTCGATCTGCCGTTAGGAGATACAACTCTGCGCAATATAACAGAATTATCGCTATATACATCAATATCTTCATTTGCTAGCAAGTTTATAATACCGGAATTTTCTCCAATAATAAACTCACCCTCAACAATACAATTGTTCCCTTTATTTAATACCACATCAGAATCTGCCTTGGCACCAAGAAGTAGAGATAATGCACCAAGCAGAATAGATTTACCTGCTCCTGTTTCACCAGTAATAATCACAAGACCGTTTGGTAATTCAATCTCCAGTGATTCTATTAGTGCGTAATTCTCTATGGATAGCCTTTTAAGCATATTCTAATAATCTTTCAATATTATCAACAATATCTTCTGCAACCTCTTTCTTGCTCTTCAGAGGGAAAGAAATCAATTCTTTGTTTCTATCAATAATAGTAATCTTATTTGTCTCAACACCAAATCCTGCACCACTATCATTCATTGAGTTAAGCACTATCATATCTAAATTTTTTCTTTCAAGTTTGGATTTTGCATTTTCAAGCTCATTATTATTCTCCAAAGCAAATCCAATAGTAATGCTACCCTCTTTCTTATTATTACCAACCCATGCTGCAATATCATTAGTAGGTTTTAGATTTAAGATTAAATCATCCTTCTCCCTTTTAACCTTGATTTTTGCAGGGTTTTCAATAGTAAAATCTGCTACGGCAGCACATAAAATATTTATATCTGCATTTGGAGCAACTCTTTTTGTAGCTTCAAACATATCGGATGCAGATATCACCTTTGTAACCTTTATAAGAGGATTACCTGTTGAGATATTTACTGGCCCACTTATTAGCTCTACATTTGCTCCCCTCTCAGCCATCTCCTCTGCAATAGCATAGCCCATCTTCCCAGAAGAGTGATTTGTAATATATCTTACAGGATCAATAGCCTCTTGAGTAGGCCCTGCTGTAATTACAACACTCTTGCCTGCTAACGAGCCATCTTTTGCAAATATCCCTTTAATAGCATAAACCAGTTTCTCCGGCTCCTCCATTCTCCCTTTTCCAACAAGACCACTGGCAAGCTCCCCTTCAGAGGGCTCTATAATTTCCACACCTCTATCTTTTAAAATAGCAAGATTACTTTGAGTGGAAGGGTGAGCATACATATCCAAATCCATTGCAGGAGCAATAGCAACCGGACATTTTGCTGATAAATAAGTAGTCAGTAAAAGATTATCAGCTATACCCGTTACCATTTTACCAATTGTATTAGCAGAACATGGAGCAATGATAAACAGGTCTGCCCATAATCCAATCTTGACATGACTATTCCAATCTCCATTCTCAGGATTATAGAAATCAACGAGAATAGGATTTTTAGAGAGCGTAGCAAGAGTAAGCGGAGTAATAAATTGTTTTGCCATGTTTGTCATCACAACTTTTACCTCAGCCCCCTCTTTCACTAGTTCCCTAATAAGAATAGAGGTCTTATAGGCAGCAATGCTACCTGTAACCCCTATTAATATATTTTTACCTCGCAACACCACAAACCTTTCTCCTTTCAATATTAAGATTCAATCTTGCGGTAATAAATCTCCCCGTTTTGGAACTCCTTAATTGCCGTTAAAGTTGGTTTAGGCAATTTTTCATAATAACGAGAAATCTCAATTTGCTCTCTATTCTCAAAAGTTTCCTCCAATGTGTCGGCAAAGTTTGAAAACTCTTCCAATTTTGCACTAAGCTCTTGCTTAATTTCAGCAGCAATCTGATTAGCTCTTTTTGCAATAATCATAGTAGATTCATAAATATTGCCGGTTGGTTGAGCTAGTTCAGACAAGTCCCTTGTAACCGTATTGTTAGCAACTTTATTATTTTTATTCTCCATTATAATAAAATGTTAATTATTTTCAGAATTAGATTTTTTATTCTCAACAACCTCTTTTCTTCCTATGTGGTTTTGAGCTTTATTGTATAGCCCTTCAAGCTCTTTTTTCTTGATTGACTCAGGATATTCACTTATAAAGTTCAAGTAATCATCTAAAAATGATAAGAAACGATCCTTTTGTTTGTCACTAATACTATTTAGCGCATAGTGATAAGATGCCAGAGCTGTGTAATAAAGTACCTCCTCTCTATATTGGTTCTCAGCATTCTCTTTAAGTACATTTCTCAATGCGTAATGAGCAGCTTTATAATCCTCCATTTTGTAATACAATTTAGCTGATTCCAAACTCTTCTTATCCAATCTCTCGGTAAACTCAGCCATCATCTCTTGACATTTGGGATAATACTCACTTCCCGGATTATCATACATAAACTCTCCGATAACCATCATCGCTTTTCTAGTAGGAGTCTGATCCAACTCATATCTGAGAGTTGTTTCATATAGACATAAAATTCTTAAAAATCTCGACTCCTCAGTAAAAGGACTTCTTGGAAATATTTGAGCAAATTGATCAAAGTTTGCCTCTGCAGCAATATAATCACCAAACTTATAATTACTCATACCTAAATAAAAATTAACAGTATCTTCCTGAGGAGTTCCTGTTGTAGCCAACTTTAAACTCTCAAAAACCTCTGCAGCTTTTTTAAATTTTCCGTTATTGTAAAATTTAAATGCAGCCTCGTATTTTAAATCTGTATCAGTACTTTTCATTACTGTATCATAGTAAGTAGCACAAGCACCAATACCGGAAGCAACTATAAGAAGCAGCGTTAATTTTAAAACTTTATTCATTGTGTAACTATTTTTGGTGTCAATTCTTAAACTTCTTGTAAAAACTTTTCAACATCCATTGCAGCCTTACATCCGCTACCTGCAGCAGCTATAGCTTGGCGATAAGTTGGATCCTGAACATCTCCTGCAGCAAAAACGCCCGGAACATTAGTACATTGAGATTTAGTCTCAGTGATAATAAATCCATGATCATCGGTATTGACATAAGGTTTAAATACCTCTGAATTAGGGTGGTGGCCGATAGCTAAGAAAAATCCGTGAATATCAATCTTTCTATCTTCTCCCGTTTTGTTATTATTAACTAAAGCACCTGTAACTCCAAATTCATCTCCTAAAATCTCTTTAGTATTTGTATTCCAAAGAATCTCAATTTTAGGATTGTTGATAACTCTATCTTGCATTGCTTTAGAAGCTCTTAAAATATCTCTTCTTACAATCAAATATACTTTGTTGCACAATCCGGCTAAATATGTAGCCTCCTCACAAGCTGTATCTCCACCTCCAACTACAGCAACATCTTTGTTCCTATAGAAAAATCCGTCACAAGTTGCGCAAGCAGAAACTCCCATACCTTTATATTTCTCCTCAGAAGGTAAACCTAGATATTTTGCAGTAGCACCTGTTGCAATAATAATTGAGTCTGCTAAGATTTGTTTCTCAGCATCTATTTCAATTTTAAAAGGTCTTTCGCTTAAATCTGTTTTGGTAACAATACCAAATCTCACCTCAGTACCAAATCTTTCAGCTTGTTTTTTTAGGTCCTCCATCATCTCTGTACCTGTAACTCCTTGCGGGTATCCCGGGAAATTATCGATCTCAGTAGTAGTGGTTAATTGACCTCCCGGCTGAATTCCTTCATATAATACAGGGTTAAGGTTAGCTCTTGACGCATAAATAGCAGCGGTATATCCAGCAGGACCGCTACCAATAATTAAACATTTGATTCTTTCTACGCTCATAATAACAACTTACAAAGTTATAACTTTTTTTTGATAAAACTCTCTTTTATAAAATATTCAAACCTAAG
>CAZYQA010000245.1:0-4106 GCA_964649555.1 uncultured Muribaculaceae bacterium | reverse complement strand
TACCATTATACAAGCCTACAAAAGATGATGTATTTCTATCAATATAATTCTCATGTGGGCCTCTTCCATACCACTCCATATTATCAAACTCACGTTTAAGAGTAAGAGTTACTCCCAATCTTGGCATAAGAGGTAAAGAATCATTAGCCGGAATAAATAAAGAATTAATATTTACAGCCCCATTTGGCTTAACAATGTAAGTTACTACAAATTTTGAATTCCCAACGCACTCAGGCAATAAATATTCAGAAATAACAGAATATTCACCATCCTTACCATCAACTCTTTGCATATTTATTAGCTTCGCATTCTCTCCAGCATTTCTCCAAGGATCAACTCTCTTAGTAAGATCGCTACCTAGATCATTATCAGTAGATGCACGCCAGAAATTAAGCTCAAGCTCTTTCTTGATAAGCTCTTTACCATTAACAACATAAGAATTTAAAGCTCCAGTCTTCTCATTGAAGCCAACTTTAACCTTACCATTAAATCTTGCATCACCCTCTTTTGAGCTATTTCCACTTACAGAATTACCAACCGGAATAGCAACTTGCTCACTAGCCATCAAATCTCCGGCTTTCAATAAGCCATCATCATTTTTTTGATAAGCATAGAAATTTATAAAATACTCAGATCCCTTTTTAGGCTTAAGAGCAGGTAAATTAGTATTAAACAACTCTTTTTTACCCGGCATAAGTGACACATTATCAATAACACCTGTAGCAATCACCTTACCATCCTCTTCGATTTGCCATTTGTAATCGAAATCACTCAAATCTGTAAAGAAAAACTTATTATTAAGCTCAACTAAACCTAAAGAATAATTAGCTAATGCAAAACCAATATTTTGATAAACTTTCTTCACCTCCCAGATATGAGGTTTCAAAGTTCTATCCGCAGCAATCAAGCCATTCATACAGAAGTTTTTAGAGCTTGGAGTACCCTCTGGAGCTAAATCGCCACCATAAGCCCAATAAAATCTCCCTTCATCATCAGTTTGAGCAAACCCCTGATCTACCCAATCCCAAATAAAACCACCTTGCAAAGATGGATATCTCTCAATCACATCCCAGTAATCTTGTAGGTTACCCACACTATTACCCATAGCGTGTGCATACTCACATAAAATAAGCGGCTTATTAGGCATATAAATAGCCCAATTTATAAGCACATCTATTTTCTTATACATAGGGCAGAAAATATCCGTATTAGGCCCTTTTATACCATCTTCAGAGTGAACAGGGCGTTTAGATTTATCATTATCATGAATCCATTTATAAGTAGCAGCAAAATTGCAACCCTCGCCAGACTCATTACCTAAAGACCAAATAATAACACTTGGATGATTTTTATCTCTCTCAAACATTCTCTCTGTTCTATCAATAAAGGCAGCTTCCCATTCAGGCTGATTTGCCAAAGCAATCTCAGGCTTATACCCCATACCATGAGTCTCAACATTAGCCTCATCCACTACATATAAGCCATAAATATCACATAACTCATAGAACAAAGGATCATTCGGATAGTGAGAAGTTCTCACAGCATTAATATTAAACTGTTTCATCAATTTAATATCCTCAATCATAGAAGCCTCATCTACAACATGCCCCTTAAATTGGTCATGCTCATGCCTATTTACACCTTTGATATAAACAGGTTTACCATTTACAAGCAATTGAGCATGCTTAGTTTCGCACTCTCTGAAACCAATATTTCTTGACACCACTTCTACAACTTTACCATTTTGCTTGTGAGTAAGTACCAATTTATACAAATTAGGTTTTTCAGCACTCCATAATTTAGGAGCAACAATATGTTTATTAAATACTACTTGGTTATTACCAGCACTATTTCTCTTTTCCTCTTTATAAATAACTTTGCCGTCATTATCAATAATTTCAGCAACTAAACTAGCACCCTTAATATTCTTAGGATTCTTATTTCCAAGCTCCACATATAAAGAGAAATCAGCATTTACATATACACTATCAAGATCTGTAACAACCTCAAAATCTCTAATATGAGTTTTTGGTCTTGCATAAGCAAATACATCTCTTTGAATACCGGCAAGTCTCCAATAATCTTGATCCTCTAAATAATATCCATCAGAAAATTTAAATACTTTCAAAGCAATCTCATTCTCTTTACCAAAATTAACATAAGGGGTAATATCAAACTCCGATGGAGTTTTAGAATCTTGTGAATAACCCACCTCTACACCGTTCACCCATACATAAAATGCAGAAGCAACGCCTCCAAAGTGAAGCACAATCTCTCTACCTTTCCAATTTTCTGGAACCTTGAAAGAAGTTTTGTAAGAGCCTACAGGGCTATTCTCAGCAGGGATAAGTGGCGGATTCTTAGGAATACCATATCCACTACCAACATAAAATGGGTAACCAAACCCTTCCATCTCCCAATTCGATGGAACATTAATCTCACTCCACCCTTGAGTATCAGCACCAACTTTATAGAAATCAGCAGGAGCACCCGCAACTGTTGGTGAATAGTTAAATTTCCACTTACCATTAAGTGATTTGAAATAAGGGGAATTATCTTTTTTATTATCCAGAGCCATAGCTCTGCTTGGGTAACTTAAAAAAGTTGCAGCAGAAGCTAATCTATTCTTATGCAGAACATCAAAATTTTCCCAATCATTATCAGATTTAGGATATTTGTTTCTTACAGTAACAGTTTTTTTCTCAGTCTTAATTGTATCTCTATTTATAGGAGCTCCATCATATTGAGCAGATAGAGAGTTAAATGCACCGCCAAGCAAAAGCAAAACGGTACATAAAGCAATATGTTTTTTTATATTTATCATGGTAATTAATCTACAAGCATTTTAATAGTTAAAGCAGAAGACCATCCAAAATTAGGACAGTTAAGAGTTTCACCTGTAAGAGGATTATAATTTTCATGAATAGGACCATCTGTCAATAATCCTTGAGCATTTTGAATATATTTTTTCACAAAATCATCTGCCTCTTTATTATATCCATAATTTCTTAATCCGGTAACACCAAAATATACCTGATCAATCCATACAGGACCTCTCCAATATCCACGAGTAGCACGCAAATCAGGATGACTTACATCTAATGTACCCAAAGGAATTACAGAATTAAACTTATTAGGATCAAGCATTTTACCCAAAACGCTCTTAGCTTGCTCATCTGTAGCAACACCAGCCCATAAAGGCAACCAGCACTCTGCCCCCATCACTTTCACAAACTCACCTGTACCCAATTTAGTATCATAGAAAAATCCTGTTTCAGTATCATACATCTTCGTTTGGATATGATTTTTAAGCACATTTGCCTCGTTTAATAAAGTATCTCTCAAATCATTTTTGCCAAGTAATTGTGCAAGTTGAGCAAGATAATTTTTCTCAGCATAAAGGAAAGAGTTAAGGCATATATTCTCTTGATTCATAGACCAAGCTTTCTCAGGGGCATTTTGTAACATCACAGCTCCATCGAATCTTACACCATTATCCATACCACTCTCCCAGCAAGCAGCTATTAACGTACCATCCGTAGATCCATATTCACAAATACCATTTCCATCATGATCTCTATGAGTATACCACCATCTATGATATTTATATATTTTATCAAACATCTCCGCTACAAACTCTTTATCTTCAGTTGCATTATAGATATTTGTAAGCGCCCAAGCAGACAATGGCGGCTTAGTATCTCTCCAGTTGTTACGAGCTTTATTGCGGCTAACAAAATCCGGGATCATACCATTTTCGGCTTGATAATCAAATAAACAACGCATCTCATTCTTAGCTTGCTCAGGATTATAAAGTGCATTCGCAGAGATATGTTTCCAAGAGTCCCAAGACCAAATTCCGAAAAATCCATTATAAGATGGATAGCTACCATCATGCAATAAATCTCCTGCAGGAGTTCTCCAGTTAGAAACAAGTGTCATTATAGCTTTTACAGCCACATTTCTGTATTGGTTTTCTTGAATTAATTTATTATCAGAATTAAGTACATCATTAATATATCCATTCCATCTTGCACTATTTTGAGCAAAAACAGTATTAGGATCTATTGTAGACAATTGATTAACTTCACTTTGAATAACCTTAG
>CAZYQA010000244.1:0-4119 GCA_964649555.1 uncultured Muribaculaceae bacterium | reverse complement strand
AATCCCGATCAACAAATAAAACAACTTAGCGGCGGAGAGATCAAAAGAGTTGCAATTGCTTGTATGTTGGCTGAAAAACCTGATTTTTTGGTAATGGATGAGCCAACCAACCATTTGGATCTTGAAACTATCGAATACCTTGAGGAGTATTTGAATAAACAACGTGTTACCCTTTTGATGGTAACGCATGATAGATATTTCTTAGATAGGATATGCAATCAAATCCTCGAAATATCACAAGGAAATCTTTATACATATAATGGGAATTACTCCTATTTCTTAGAAAAAAGAGATGAGAGGATAAATAATTTCAGAAGCGAAACAGATAGGGCTAAAAACCTGCTCCGTACCGAGCTTGACTGGATGAGGAGAATGCCATCAGCCAGAGGCACAAAAGCAAAATATAGAGTGGATGCCTTTTATGAATTGCAAGAGAAAGCTCAACAGAGTATAAATGAAAGCTCGATTAATATCAATGTAAAAGTTTCGAGACTTGGCAAAAAGATTATTAATTGCAAAAACTTATCTTTTAATTGGGATAGCTGGATTGGATTAAAAGATTTTACCTACAATTTTGCACCCGGAGATAAGATAGGAATCGTAGGCAAAAACGGAATAGGTAAAAGTACATTCTTAAAATTACTTACCGGAGAACTAACAGAAACAGGTGGAGAGATTGAAAGAGGAGAAACACTTGTATTTGGATATTATAAACAAGAGGGGATTTATTTTAATCCCAACGATACAGTTATAGATGCTGTAAGAGAAATTGCAGAGGTTGTAACCCTTGCAGATGGCACCAATGCTCCCGTCACCACATTTTTAAATTATTTTTTATTCCCCCCAAGTACTCATAACAGCAAAATTGAAACTTTGAGCGGTGGAGAAAAAAGAAGGCTATATCTACTTACGGTTCTTATGAAGAACCCCAATTTTCTAATTCTGGATGAGCCTACAAATGATCTTGATATTATTACATTAAATGTTCTTGAAGATTACCTTAAGAGCTATAACGGCTCACTATTAATAGTATCACACGACAGATTTTTCTTAGATAAAATTGCAGATCACCTGTTTATCTTTGAAGGAGAGGGAAAAATAAAAGACTTTGTAGGGGATTACTCTCAATATAGAGAATATCTTAAAGAGGAAGAGAAGAAAAAAAGAGATGAGCAAAAAACCATTTCTGCTAAGCCACAGGCACAGAAAAGCAGATCTCAAGAGAAAAAGAAACTCACATACAAAGAGCAAAAAGAGTATGAGCAATTAGAGATCGATATCGATTCTCTTGAGAATGAGAAGAAGGAAATAGAAGAGAAACTCGCATTAGGTACTTTAGACATAGAAGAACTCACAAATCTATCACACAGAATAAGCGAAATTCTTGAACAGATAGACCTTAAAACTCTCAGATGGTTAGAACTTAGCGAAATAAACTAACTAAATATATTCTAACTTATATAAAAAAATGAGAACAATTTTTTTAACTTTTAACTTAATAATATTAACCTTAATTTGCTCAAGTATATTTGCTCAGAACGGAGCTAAAGAGAGCAATCTAGACCCTAAATTTTCTTTAAGATTCGATACCCGTTTTGATTATCAATACACCACTTATGGAAAGGATGATGTAACAGGCATAAGACCTGATGATGAAGGTGGCTTTGTAGGAAGATACTTAAAAATGGTAATTGATGGAAAGATCAATGATAAATTCTCATATAGCTTCAGACACAGACTATATGTAAACCCTGCAAATCCGCGTGAATATTTCAGTGCTACAGATTGGGCAAATATCACATATAACCCTTGCTCAAAATTCTCTATCACTGCAGGTAAACAAATTGTTACGGTAGGTACATTTGAATACGATTATGCACCTATTGATATGTACTATGCGTCAAATTTCTGGAATAACGTAACACCATATCAGATTGGTGTAAAATTCGGTTTTACTCCAAATGAGAATCATTCATTCTTTGCACAAATTACCAATTCTCCGTTCTCTAAAAAAGGGTTTGAGAATATATATGCATATAACATAATATGGTACGGTAATTTTTCAAACTGGTTTAAAACAATCTATTCTGCCAACTTAATGGAGTATGAAAAAGGGGATTATATAAACTATATAGCTTTAGGAAATAGATTCCTTTTCGGAAAATTCACTATCGACGTTGATTACATGAATAGATACGCAGGCAAAAAAACTGCATTCTTTGAAGATTTTACAATCTTAGGTAAGATCTCATATAATATAAATAACTATTTCAAAGTGTTTACAAAAGGTGGTTATGACCAGAATCTTACTCAAGAGCCGGGAGCAGCATTTGTATATGATAGAATTGTTGTACCGGGAATCAAACAAGGATATTATGGTGCGGGAGTTGAGTTCTTCCCTCTTACCACTGCCACAAACAAAATCAGATTACACGCTTTCTGGTACTCAACAACAGAGAATCCAGTGCCTCAGACATTCAATCTTGGTATTAAATGGAATATCACTGCTTTCCAGAGATAAACAAAACATAAAACAAAATATAACACATTTCAAACACTTAAATTACTAATGGAAAAATTAAATTTTCTAACCAAAAGAAGATGGGAGGCTGTTGGCTTTCTAGCTATATTCTTCTTAATTTTTGGTTATATGGGAAGCATTATGGGTGTCCCCAATATGCTTAATACATTAATGAATACTTCATACAGCTTACTGATTGAAACAGTTTTCTATATCATGGGTATAACAGTTTTATCAGGAGCTCTGGGTAAGCTATTAATTGAATTTGGAGTAGTAAGATTACTAGAGGTAATGTTAAGACCTTTTATGAAACCCCTTTTCAATCTTCCGGGTGTAGCTGCACTAGGTGGCGTACTTACATTTTTATCTGATAACCCAGCAATTATCAGTTTATCAAATGATAAAAACTTTAGCAGATATTTCAAAAAATATCAACTTATATCGCTTACCAACTTTGGTACTGCATTTGGAATGGGCTTGGTTGTGATAGTATTCATGGCAGGTAGAGGATTTGCTTCGGCAGCAGCAATTGGTTTGATAGGCTCAATTGCAGGTAGTATGGTTTCTACCAGATTGATGCAAAGGCTTATCCTAAAAAGTTATCCCCAATTCAAAGATGAAGGAGCACAGGGAGGAAACGAAGAAGAGATCTCTTTCAAATCTGAAGGAGGAGTATTCTTAAGAGTTCTTAACTCACTACTAGATGGGGGAAAAACAGGTGTAGATCTTGGATTAGCTATTATACCGGGAGTACTTATTATATCAACATTCGTAATGATGCTTACATTCGGCCCAGCTGAAGGTGGAGAATATTCAGGAAAAGCTTATGAAGGGGTAGCATTATTACCTTACTTAGCAGGTAAAATCAACTTTGTATTCGATTGGTTATTTGGATTTACAAATCCGGAACTTGTAGCCTTTCCTATCACATCACTTGGAGCAGTAGGAGCAGCATTAGGACTAGTACCTAAATTCCAAGCTGACGGACTTATCGATGGCAACGCTATCGCAGTATTTACTGCAATGGGTATGTGCTGGAGCGGTTTCTTAAGTACACATACAGCAATGTTAGATTCATTAGGATATAGAAACCTTACCTCAAAAGCTATCTTATCACACACTTGTGGCGGAT
Organism: uncultured Muribaculaceae bacterium; assembly: GCA_964649555.1. Taxonomy (GTDB): domain Bacteria; phylum Bacteroidota; class Bacteroidia; order Bacteroidales; family UBA932; genus Egerieousia. Next base: position 466 of record CAZYQA010000244.1, on the reverse strand, counting down.
TAGTTGCAGGTATAGTTGCACACTGGGCATACGTACTATTCTCATTGATCTAAAAAACATTTTGCGCATACTTTAATAGTAGTAAAATTTATACTACAGCATATTAAGTGTGCGCATTTTTCTTTGTGGGTCACCTACAAAACATTTGTGCACATAAGAATGTTATCTATAAAAAGAGGTTTATGGATACGATAACGAGAGCAAAATATGAAAAATAAAGTAATTGGACATATTGCAACCTTTATGGCAACTTTATTTTTCGGCTTAAATATACCAGCAATAAAAGAGCTCATGCCTAAATGGGTAAATGCAATGGATGTTACCTACTTAAGATTAGCGGGGGCAGCTATTGTATTTTGGATCGTATCAATATTTATAAGAAGCGAAAAGATAGAAAAGAAAGATTATTTAATAATATTCCTTGGAGGAATGGTTGGTCTATTCAGTTTTATGTATTGACTAAACC
>CAZYQA010000243.1:0-4123 GCA_964649555.1 uncultured Muribaculaceae bacterium | reverse complement strand
GGCAAAAGAGAATATTATTGGAAGATGATGAGTTTTAAGTTCAATTACAACAAAGCATCTTAACAGCCTATTGTAAAATACTAAATCTGCAAAAAACTCATCATCTTCCAATAATATTCTCTTTTGCCTAGCAACAAAAGAAAATCCATTACCTAGCTCTAATAAAAATGATTGCAAATTGGTAATTAGTGCATTTTCTAAATCTTTTTCATAATAAGCTGCTTCTCTCTTTAATCCTAAAAACTCTAATACCATTGGATCTTTGATAATCTCGACAGGAGATTCAGGAATACGCTCCTTACGAGCAACTTCAAGAACAGTTTTTTTATTATTGCTTAATAATCGCTCATATAGCCCAGAATTTATTTGTCTTTCTAGTTCTCTACCTGTCCAACTATTATTTAAAGCTTCATTCTCATAATATTCCCTTTTATCAGCGTCCTCAACCTGTATAAACAACTTATATTGAGTCCATTTAAATTGCGTCCGCAGTGTGGACGCAATTGGGAAAATCCTATAAAATTGCTTTGCTCTTTCTAATTAACGAATAGAAAACCCACTTCCAAACTCAGATTCAATTCTTTTTGCTAAATTTTTAATTAGAAATGTACCATAATCAACCCTATCCTTGCCCTCTTGTTCCTCCACGACAATACGTTCACCCAATTTCCATTACATTTGCACCCTCTCAAAATCCACACTCCTTACTGATAATTCTGCAGATTCTCAGCAAAGGTAAATTCACTATGAAAACTATCAACAAGCGAGGTTTTACCTCACCTACGAGAAGAAATCAATACTGTTTTATACCATGCCTAAAATTAGAGAATAAGCGTGCAGTTTATTTCTCGCTGTCTGTAAAGTTGTCTCCAGAGGTAGCAACTCCAAATATAAAAGGATTGTTTTCTATAAGCATTATCAACTTATCGTACTAAAAAGTTAAGTAATAAAGTTATTACTAATAAAGTTATTACTAATAAAGTTATTACACAACTTACTACAATAAGTCTACTAATTCCTTTTTCATATCCTCGTCAATTTCTCTATAACGAGCAAAAGCCTTGCTTCCCTCCTTATTGGCCACTTACTAGGATCTTTAACTTGTTTATATAAATTCCCGACAAATGTTCTAAGTGCTAAATGAGAGGAAGTAACTTTCCCTAAAACCCTTTTCTCTTCTTCTCTTATTTGGATTAACACTATTTTGATTAGTTGAACTATTTTCGATAATTTTGTAAGAATTGCAAGGAAGTGATAGATATACAAAAATTAAATGCAGAGATTACTGAAACTACTAAAAAAATGATGTGTTGCGTACCAGTATTGATGCTATTATAAAGGAGATAGAGGGATGAAAAAAGACACAACGAATAAAATAACATTACGTTCTTCAGCCGCAGAGTATTTAACCTTTGTAGCGGCTACTGGAGAGAGCAGAATAGAGGTTGTTTATTCTGACGAGAATATTTGGGTAACTCAAAAGATGATGTCAGCTTTATATGGTGTAGATGTAAGAACAGTCAATTTTCACTTAAAAACCATTTTTACAACGGACGAATTAATCGAAGATTCAGTTATCCGAAAATTTAGGATAACTGCGTCAGACGGCAAGAATTACGATACTATGCACTATAATCTTTCTGCAATAATTGCTGTTGGATACAAAGTTAATTCTGAGAGAGCTGTGCAATTTAGGAAGTGGGCGACTCAAATCTTACAAGAGTTTACTATCAAAGGTTTTGCAATGGACGATGAGCGTTTGAAAAACGATGGCACAATCATAGGTAAGCGATACTTTGAGGAGCAACTCCAGCGAATTCGTGAGATACGATTAAGTGAGCGAAAATTCTATCAAAAGATTACAGACATATATGCAACAGCTATTGACTACGATGTAACAGCAACAGCTACTCAGCGTTTTTTTGCGACAATACAAAACAAACTACATTGGGCAATACACGGCAATACAGCTGCTGAGGTGATTGTAAAAAGAGCTAATCATCAATTAGAACATATGGGTTTAAGCTCGTGGAAAGATGCCCCTAATGGTAAAATCCAAAAGTTTGATGTTTCTGTAGCTAAGAACTACCTTTCTGAACAAGAGATGTATCAGTTACAGCGTTTGGTTTCTGCGTATCTTGACCTTGCAGAAGATATGGCAATTAGGCAAATACCAATGACAATGGCTGATTGGGAAGCACGTCTTAATAAATTTATTGAAGCAACAGATAGACGAGTTCTACAAAATGCTGGAGAGGTAACCGCCGAGATAGCTAAAGCCTATGCCGAATCTGAGTTTGAAAAATATCGTATCATACAAGATAGATTATTTCAAAGTGATTTTGATGTATTTTTATTAGAAAGAGATAAGCTATAAGTTATTTAGATAAATTATTGGATGGAGTAACGGTTGAGTGGAAGGCTTTGGGGGAGGTCTGTGATTTTCTAAATGGATTTGCATTTTATATAGCTAGGTGACCTAGGTTTGTGATTTGATCGAGTTGGATTGCTCCTATCGTTTTGATTGATAGGTAAATCACTCTTTTCGTTTGTGGGTCACCTACGATTCATAGCAGGAAAATATAGCATAATAACAATACGGATAAATAGCATATTGATTCATAGATAGTTAAATTTTATTTCTCAAATCGCTTCAAGTGGTTTGTAAATGAGCGGTCTTTTGCACCTCGTACTCTATTTTTACCAAAGGTTTAAGTATATGCATATCCTCATCATTTGCATACTCCATATTTCCAAGTGAGGTGTTTAAAGATCTTGAGTAGTTAGCACTAATATCTATATTGCTCCCTTTATCATCTGTTTTAAGATTATAATAAGCAACAACACTTAATTCTGGTTGTTTGAATGGAGTTTTAATTTCATTTATAGCAGTAGACAAATTCTCCCTAATACCTTTAATATATTTAACACTCTCTGTTGTTGAATTGCTTTTACCATCAGCCCCTCCTACACGTAAAGATACTCCAGCAACACTTTTAGGGGTGAGATCGTATATAAGACTTAAATTACCACTCAATGATGTACTTTTATTTTGGGTGCTGGTTGAATTATCAATTTCTGTAAATGTTGTTTTATAATCGTATAATACATTATCCTTATTTAAGAACTGATTATAACTATATGAAAAATTAGCAGATGCATTAAACTTATTTTTTGAGTATCCTAAATATACCGATGCTCTAGGGGATATTTTTTCATTTAGATATGTTGCTTCAACGCTTGCACTATCTATAAAGCCTTGATTAGGTTTTTTTCATTATAATATTTACAACTCCTCCTGTAGTAGATGCTTTGTATGAGCTATTAAGAGATGTTATTATTTCAATCTTATCAATTTGGCTTGGTGGTGTTGAGCGGAGCATTTCCATCAATGCTTCATTTCACATTACAGGTTTACGTCCATTGATATATATTGATATATATTGTAGAACGCCCTTTACCCAATATACTTATTACATTATTTTCTAAGGTCATTAGTGGAGTAAATCGCAATAAATCATAACTATCCATACTTGCAGCCTCTAATACACCAGGAGTAAAAACATATTTACCTGGCTTTTGCACCAAAGATTGTGCAGATGCTTTAACAGTAACTTCTTTTAACAATGTGTTACACTGGGATAATGTAATAATCATCTCTTCGCCAGTAGGTTTTACATATTTCTTGTCATATCCTAAAAATGAGACTCCTAAAAAAACATTATCAACTTTCCTAACATCTCCATCAATTTTAAATATGCCATTCCCATCTACTATCGAATAAGTTACAATCACACTATCAGGTAGCTCAATGCAAGAGACAACTGCACCATTAAGAATCTCACCACTATCGTTTATCACCTTACCACCCAAAGTAACCCTTTCTTGCGCATCCACAATATATGTACAAAATAACGTGCAAATTACTATAATGCATTTGAGTAAAGTTGAATTCATATTTAATTAGTACGAACAAAGATTCAATTTATTTCTAATTTCCTTTTCTTTAAGCGAGCATATACAAATTGGAATATGATGCATATAAATAAGACTAAAAATAGAATAGAAGATTGTGGAGCTCGCTTTATGTTAATAAAAAAGACATTAAACCATGTGTTATGAT
>CAZYQA010000242.1:0-4133 GCA_964649555.1 uncultured Muribaculaceae bacterium | reverse complement strand
AACAAGCATAATTTATTATCTTATCTATAATATCTTTTTTTCTAGCAGGTATATCACCTCTAAATGATGATGATATATATTCTACCCACAACTTATGAAGTTTATAGGTATTTAATCTCCCATCATCATCGTAAGTAATACTAAATTTTCCTGCAGCTTTTGATTCTATGTTATGTCTACCAAATGATATACCGTATCCTGTATATCCTTTTCCATAAACATCAGTATTTACATACTCGTCAGATAAAGAAAAACTGGATGCATTTCCAGATGTATATAACATGAAATCATGGTCCATACCGTTATCTATTACTAATTGACGAACTATCTCTGGTGATGATTTGAATGGGTAGTAAAAATTCGGATTATTAACTAATCCACTAGCCAAACTTTTTCCACCATCAGTGGTTAATCTACAGTTAGGTCTTGTAAAAAATACATGAGCAAAACTTTTTTGTAAAACTGAACTAGGATTAGCTGATTTGTATCTATTGTAATATTCTGTTTGTTTTTTTAGATTATCATGCACGCCCATAGTATCGTAATGTAGTGTATCACGTACGGTTTCCATCGCTTTTGATAATACATCATCAGTCGAATTGTTTGTGCTATAACTCATATAATAACTATATATATTGCTATTATTTGTCGTACTAAGGTCATTACCAGTTTTAGCTAATATCTCTGGATTATTAGCATCTTTCCATTCGGCAGGCTTTCGATAATCACTGAATGCTCTGTCCTCTTCTTTTGGTAAAGAAAAATTTGTCAACCCAGTCGATGTTGTATTACTTGTTACCGACCCTGTATTTTCCTTTAGACCACTTAATATATTTCCCATTTATTTCACTCCTTTCATAAGAATGTGATTTAATTATACTATTGTTTTTTTGCTAGAAAGCGATAAGATTAGCCACTACCAATTATAAACACTGGTAGTGACTAAATATACTTTATGTAATACTATTCTCAACAATCTTTCCTACACATTCCATACATAAGAGTTCATTAAAATTTCTTATTTTTGACGTGTCATGCAATAGAGAACATCTATTCTCTATACACCAGTTATCATATTTGTCTACAGCCAGTCTAATTTCTGGTATTGAAAATACTGGCAATTCATAAAATAGAGGGGATACGTCTTTTCGTCTTTTGATTAGAACTGCTAGCCCGTTCATACCACATTCATCAACAATATTACCATGTAAATCCATGTGAATATGTTTTCCTAATCCCCAATCCAAATGAGAAATAAATTTTCCATCTTTTAATTTACTATAAACATCGTCATATTTTATAAGATTCATAATTCCATTCCCTTCCTTCACTTATATATTATCTACATGTAATGATTAAAATAAAAATATAAAGGATGGTAAAATCAATGGATGGAAAAACAATTATTAATGTAGCACTATCTGTCGGGGAACAGGTTGTAAAATCAAATGCATTTCAAAAGATGTTGTGTGGAACATATAGCAATGGTGAAGCACGTAGTATACCAGATGCACTCAATGGTGAAATATATTCTCCAGAAGAGCGAGCTAAAAAAGATAAGAAAAAGAATAAAAATAAAAAAGGCAAGAAAAAAAATAATAAACTTAAACTCTAAATAAAAAGAGATGACTATTATGTCATCTCTTTTTTTATAATAGTGACGCTCTCACATCATTATTATACATATTAAAACCACGAGTCGTTCTATCTGGTTGTGATTGCGACATTATTCTACTTACTTCTGTATTTGTAGCAGTTCTTATAGCGAACTTTCCTACATGTTTTGAAGCAAATCTGTCTGCATCAAGTTCTTTTAGTAAATATTGTAAGAATTTATAATCATTATAGTAATCTGACCTATATGGTGAAACATCCAGAAGCGAATCGTACTTTCTCATATCTTTTCTCAACTGCTTTAATTCTTTTCTAGCATCACGAAACTCATTTTTATTAAAATGATTTGATTGGTCATGACCAATCTCATGATATATAACAGCGTCTAGTATCTTTTTGGGTGCTTTAAATAAGTTCGGTGTGATGTATATTTTTTTCCCACTATAGTTGAATGATGATATTCCTATCTCTTCTTTAAGTTTATAAATCTTATATACATCTCCGTTATATGATTTATCGTACATAAATATTGCGTTTTTCATAAGCACCTTATCGTCTGTAGCAGTTATTCTTTTTTTAGTAACTTTGAGTGCATACTTTATACGTTCCGTAATAAAATAACGCAGGATAGATATGTTGTCTAGTGTATTCTTAGTTATTGTTGCAATTGCTGTCATCGCTGTATCACATATAGATTTTATAGTGGACGCTTTCTCCTGAGTATTACCGTCTCTCTCACGGATTGCATTTGCTATATATTTTACACTATTCTCAGTATCTTTTAAATCTTTTTTTAAATCTTTTATTAACTTAGATGCAATACCTGGAATTTCAGACAACTTAATCTTTATGATGTAATCGCCATACGCTATACCTCTAGTATACTTCGTATACTGTTCTAACACATATGGGTAGTCTTTATATGATGCTATCGCAACTGCATTTCTCATCATCATATCCGTTTCCTTTGGATTCTTTTTGCTAGGGTCTCCATATGTCCTCAATTCAACGACGTCATCTGCAAACTCTGGATATCTCTGTAGTAATGAGACAACGGTATCCTTCTCATCTTGTAGGAAGAATACTGCATTTTCTTTCTTGGTTATTTCCCACGAACGCTTTACAAATTCACTAAATGCTTTCAGAGGGTGTGTTATTATTTCTCCCAAATCATTCAATGACTCTAATAATACAATATCACTATCTATATAATATTCTTTGGTTGCTCGTATTATATCGGCATTATACATTAATCTCACTTCCTTTCTAATTAATGCAATGTTTTTCAAAATAAAAAAGGTGAGTGAAATTAATCACTCACCTTTTAAATTATACTAATGCACCGCGTCCATTAGTTGTTTCCATATGACCATCGTTATCAAATGAGAATTTTTCTCCATGAATAACTAGAACTTCATTTGAAGCCATTGCACCACTATCTTTCAAGTAGTACCATTTCTTATTGTCACTAATCCATTCGTTTTTAGCCATAGCACCTGATGTTTTTAGATAATACCATAGGTTTTTATCTTTTAACCATTTACCAGACATCATCCAACCATTTGCATCAAAGTAATACCAATTAGCACCATCTTTGACCCATTTATTTGTTGGATATGTGTAACCTTCTTCTAGTAACCACCATTTTCCATTTTCACAAATCCATCCAGTTAGGTATTTACCACTAACATATCCACGGTCTGTTTTAAACCATGGTTGACCTTCTGTCCATACAAGTTCTGTAGGATAGATTTTTGCTCCCTTTGGATAACTACCAGTAACACCTCCACTTATAGGAGCAGTTCTGATATTTAATGATGAAGCAGTAACTTCTAAACCAGTTGAACCAGAATGAATTTGTCTTCCTTTAACAACAGGAGCTGGAACTGGTTCTACGGATGTATCCCAATTAGGAATACCGTATCCTGCAATACGTGAATCTGATAAAGCATATGATTTTTGTCTTACACATCCTCCATTAGCAACAACACCAGGAGTAGAACTTGTATTTCCTTCTACGGTATATACTCTTCCGTCCTTAACATATGTTACCATTCCAGTATGACAAATTCTTTCACTATTTTTGAAAAAGATTTGTTCACCTGGTTTTGGTGTTGAGCCAGCTTTACGCCATCTGTTCTTTTGTTTATATCTGTTTGCAGAGCCTGGCGTATAATAATCAAATCCACATAATGTTTCTTTAGCTTTTGCAATACCTGCAACCATTGCAGTACAGAAATCATAGAATCCATCGCACCAAGGTTGACCTTGTAATGATGCGTCTGCTAATCCATTATCGATTAACCATTTCCAAAACCATGTAATATTTTTATTACCAATATTCCATGTTTTACTTTGTAGTTGGGCATCTGTTCCTTTTGATTGTTTCTCAAAATAGCCATCCCATGATACAGCGTAGTTAACAAGTTCATTTGCGTTAAATGCCATATTATTTACCACCTTTCTTTTTTAAATAATTGTATCATTAAAATTAGAATATTAGAACTACTGTGTAGTAG
>CAZYQA010000241.1:0-4159 GCA_964649555.1 uncultured Muribaculaceae bacterium | reverse complement strand
CTCCCGTAAAATCATGCCTATTGTGAACAAACTTTATAAGCGGATGCTCCCCCTTTCTATAGGTTTTAACTACATGAGGTATAGTGCATTTAATATTTTCAATTTCTTGCGCAGATTTATCTCTACACATTGAACAAAAGAATAATAAATCCCGTTTTTCCATATAAAGTAAATTTATCTCAAATATAGTAAAAAAAATATAATAACGTAACAAATGTTACGATACACCACTCCTAGCTATATTACATTTGCACAAACAAAATAGAAAAAAATGAAAAGGAATATAATAACAATAGATGAGAATTTATGCAATGGATGTGGAGCTTGCGTAAGTGGATGCCATGAGGGTGCACTCCAAATGATAGATGGTAAAGCTAGAATTATAAGTGAGTTGTACTGCGATGGATTGGGTGCCTGCATAGGGGAATGCCATGTAGGTGCCATTACAATTGAGGAGCGAGAAGCAGAGCCATATAATGAGATTGCAGTAATGGAGCGTATTTCACCTAAAGGTGAAGAGGTTATTCTTGCACATCTTAAACATCTTAAAGAGCATAAAGAGACCGAGTATCTTAAACAGGGGCTTGAATACATAAAAGAAAAAGGGCTTAATGTAGATGTAAGAGAGTTAATTACAGAGCAACCTCCCAAAATGGGTTGCGGCTGCCCAGGTACAATGGCTCGCGCATTTTCTCATTCTAATCCTCAACAAGAGGTTAAGGCTAAATCTCAACTGACTCATTGGCCGGTGCAGCTACATTTGTTAAATCCATCTGCCGGATATTTTACAGGAGCAGATGTATTATTGGCTGCAGATTGCACTGCTTATGCTTATGCCAATTTCCATAGCGAACTGCTCAGAGGTAAAAAACTTGCTATTGCGTGCCCTAAACTGGATAGTAATAAAGAAGTTTACGTAGATAAAATAGCCCAAATGATTGATTCATCAAATATAAACACTTTAACAGTTGCGATAATGGAGGTTCCTTGTTGCAAAGGGCTAATTCAGATAGCTCAGATGGGAGCTGAAAAAGCTGCAAGAAAAATCCCTATAAAACAGATTATTATAGGAGTAGAAGGTAATATAATTAGTGAAAATTGGATCTAAGTATTTAACAGTTAAATATTAATATTATGTTTTGTTATCAATGCCAAGAGACAGCCCAAAATAAGGGGTGTACAATAAAAGGGGTTTGCGGAAAAACCGCTGAAGTTGCAAATCTTCAAGATCTTTTGATTTTCCTACTCAAAGGAATTTCAATTAAAGCAGTAAAAATGCGCGAACAAGGAATTGAGGTTCCCGAAAAAGTTGATCGCTTTATAATGGAGTCTTTATTTATGACAATTACAAATGCTAATTTCAGTAAAGAGCGTTTTGTAAACCGTATCAAGGAGGGTATAAAGCTACGCGATTCTATGAAAGTGAAAATTCAAGAGTGTTGTGGATGCGATTGTTTAAGCTGGAAAGCAGAAAGTGTGGAGGAGATGGAGCAAAAAGCATCTAAAGTGGGTGTATTAAGTACAGAGAATGAAGACATACGTTCTCTCAGAGAACTACTTATATATGGTGTAAAAGGGATAGCTGCTTATGCTGAACATGCGTGCAATCTTGGATATGAAGATAAAGAGATATATGAATTTATGCAAGAAGCATTAGTTGCTACAACAAAAGAATTAGAAGTTGATAAATTAATTGGTCTTGTGCTTGGTTGCGGAGAGATGGGAGTGAAAACAATGGCTCTACTTGATAAAGCAAATACATCTACTTATGGCAATCCGGAGATTACAAAGGTTGATATAGGAGTGAGAAAAAACCCGGCAATTCTTATCTCAGGGCACGATTTGAGAGATATGCAAGATCTGTTGGAGCAGACTCAGGGCACCGGTGTGGATGTTTACACTCATAGTGAAATGCTACCTGCTCATTATTACCCGGCATTTAAGAAATATAGCCACTTTGCCGGTAACTACGGGAATGCTTGGTGGAAGCAGAACGAGGAGTTTGAGAGCTTCAACGGCCCAATCTTATTTACAACAAACTGCATCGTTCCTCCACGCAGTAGCTCTACATATTCAGATAGAGTATATACAACAGGAGCGTCCGGTTTCGAAGGATTTCCTCATATTGCAGATCGAAAAGAGGGAGGCAAAAAAGATTTCTCTAAGATAATTGAGCATGCAAAACGTTGCGCTCCACCAAAAGAGATTGAGAGCGGCTCTATCATAGGGGGATTTGCTCACGCACAAGTGTTGGCACTTGCCGATAAGGTAGTAGCAGCTGTGAAAAGCGGAGCAATCAAGAAATTTGTGGTTATGGCCGGATGTGACGGCAGAATGAAGAGCCGAGAGTATTATACAGACTTTGCAAAAGCATTACCTTCAGATACAATTATCTTGACAGCCGGATGCGCAAAATACAGATATAATAAATTGCCACTGGGAGATATAGGGGGCATCCCAAGAGTTTTGGATGCAGGACAATGTAACGATAGCTACTCTCTTGCACTTATCGCCCTTAAGCTAAAAGAGGTATTCGGATTAAACGATATTAACGAGCTCCCAATCGTATATAATATTGCATGGTACGAACAAAAAGCTGTCATAGTGCTATTGGCACTTTTATCTCTAGGAGTAAAGAATATCCACCTAGGCCCTACCCTACCTGCCTTTCTGTCTCCAAACGTAGCAAAAGTGCTCATTGAAAACTTTGGTATCGGCGGCATAAGCGATGTTGAAAATGATATTAAAAAGTTCATGGTATAATTTCCTGTGACACAATCGTAATATAATATTGAGAAGTTCATATAACATCCTATCTTTGTTTGTTATATGAACTTTTTTAATTTAGCAATGAAACTATTAGCAACAACAATACTATCAATCCTTATCTTTGGATGCTCAACCGAAAATAAAATATCTCAAGACATAAAAGAGATAACCAACGGTAAAGATCTAAAACTTGGAGTAGCACTGTATGATTTTGAGAACAACAGCTACTATGCCTATAATGGGTTGGATACATTTCCAATGCAAAGTGTATATAAGCTACCCATTTCTATTGCAATACTAGATTTGGTTGATAGCAACAGATTTGGTTTGAATGATAGCATTACCATATCTAAAGAGGATTTATCCCCCAACCTATATAGCCCAATAAGAGATAAATACCCTAACGGGGTAAAGATGCCCCTAAGTGAGATAATTTTATATACCATTGCACAGAGTGACAATACCGGTTGCGATCTATTAATATCAATAGCAAACGGGACAGACAGTATTAGTAAATTTCTAGAGAACAAAGGCCTCACTAATATCAAGATAAGAAACTACGAAAGAGAGATACAATCTGATTGGAATATCCAATTTGACAACTGGACAACTCCAATGGCTATGATTAATTTATTAAAAAAACTTAATAATCAAGAGTTATTAAGCTCTCAATCAACATCATTTATCTGGAAGGTGATGACCCAATCAAGTACCGGAAGCATAAAAGATCTATTACCATCCACAATTACAGCCGGATACAAAACCGGATATTCAGGTGTTGGCGAGAACCAAATAATTGCCGCTCAAAACTGTGTAGGCATAATGCAAGATGGGAAAAAAAGGATAGCTTTCGCTATTTTTATCACAAACTCTAAAGAGAGCCGTAATACTAACATGGAGGTAATAGCCAAGATTGGTAAGATGATTTATGAGAGATGCTATAAATAAAATTTATCCTTATATGATATACTGAAGTCTGCACCTATATTTAGCCTATAACTATGGTTCTAGCCCTACTATCATCGTTTTAGCTATATTTCCTCTTTCAGCTATTGTAACCCCAAACAAATATTTAACATTTATAGACTCATTATCCATAAAATACTCTTCTATCGTAGGAAATAAAGTCTCGCTCGGAACTGTTTTAATATGACAATGCGCATCAACAATTGGAACAGACACATTCTGTGCTTTAACATCAAAACATATAAGCATAAATGCTATAGATAGTATATAAAAATCTTTCATAATCCAATCAAACTAAACCTTAATTATCTTCTAATTATCATACAAATATATAAATAAAACCGTCAAAAATAATACTACAAAATAGACATCACTCAGCTACTTGCTATTTCTAAAATTATATCAAACTAAAACACTCATTAAG
>CAZYQA010000240.1:3858-4174 GCA_964649555.1 uncultured Muribaculaceae bacterium | reverse complement strand
AATTATCATTTATAGGTGTCAAAAGTGTGGATATGTTCAGAGGATTAAGATTAAAACGAGGTGATTAAATTACATATATAGTTTCAGATATCCACGGGGAATATTTTAAATTTATGGAACTCCTCGACCTTATAAACTTCACTCAAGATGACGAAATGTATATTCTTGGAGATGTCATTGACCGAGGAGCGTATCCTATAAGGACGCTTCTATATGTCATAGACCAGACAAATATGACTATGCTCTTAGGTAATCATGAAGAGATGATGAAGAAGAGTGAAATAGAGAATTATTTCGATTGTTGGATGAACAACGG
>CAZYQA010000240.1:0-3848 GCA_964649555.1 uncultured Muribaculaceae bacterium | reverse complement strand
AAATAGACAATTATATTAAAGAACTTCCTACAATTATAGACCTCGGAGGGATTCTATTAGTACACGCAGGGCTTAATAAAAAAGCATTAGAATCTTCCGACTCTGATTTCTGTCTTTGGACGAGAGATGGATTTTTAGACTCTGAGACTGGATTAGAGCAAACTGTAATTTTTGGGCATACCCCTACGCTGTTTATGACGAAAGAAACCCCGATGAGAATATGGTACGGGGACAACAGAATCGGAATTGATTGCGGAGCTTGTTTTAAAGGCGGAAGGCTCGGTTGCCTAAGACTTGAGGACATGGAAGAATTTTATATATAGGAGTATAAATATGAAATACGAAAAACTTACTGGTATGCCAATAGGCGAATATCGAAGAACTTGGTTTATTGGATTGCCGCTTAGAATTAAAGTTTTCTTAAGTTCATACAAGCTAAGAAAACAGTACCACATTATGCAAGATGTTATTTACAAGGGTATTCCTTGTTTTATAAATAATGGTACATCACACGACGAAAACGGAAATCATTTGTGGGACATTTGCGAAAAAAAAGTCAACTCTTTCGGTGAACGCAATTGTCATACAGTGTACGAGTCCGAACTAACAAGACCTTTCACTTGGTTTAATTACAAAAACTCCAGATTGTGGTTTTATAAGTGGTTTATGAAGAATTGGTATTCATTTGGCGTGAGAAATAAGATACTTAAAAAGTATCCAGAGACTCTAAAAAAAGCATACTTTCGAAAAACGGAGGAGCAATGAAGGACAAATATGTTAAGTACGCCTAAATTTGGTTGGACAACCATTAGTCTTGGGGAGTGGTCGGATAGAGCAAGTTATTTGACTGATGTACCAATGGATATTTTAAATGCTTTAATAGATGCTTACAAAAGCCGGAACCCAGCCTCTATTAAGTTTGACGCCGAAGGACATGATTACATAATCGTCATAGACGATTGGGAAACATACGTTATAGCTCCTGAAGATTGTGAATCTGAATTCCCCACTTTAACTATCGTTCCTAAAAACAAGAAGGAATTATCAACGGAGATAATTTCTGATATTGAAAAAGATTTTGACGGATGGGTAGATTGGAACCTTGACTTCACAGGAGAGACGGATAATACCCCCATAAAAGAAGAGCGCCGTCGCCAACTAAAGGCTAAAATTGAGACTTTAAAGATTCTAAATCAGTTGTAATCTTAATTTGAATATCCAATTGAACACCCGAAATATCTTCATGAAATCGGCATTTCATAAGATTGTAGTCAAAATCATCAAAAAAGTAAAAAAAAGGGATTATCCACACTCGAAATAAAGAATGTGTAAATCCCAAACATATTATATATAAAATGTGGAATAAATCCACATATAAACAAAAATACAGAACAATTGGAGAATAATATTTGAGTAGAGTAGCAAAATTCGAAAAAGTAAGTTTAGAGCAATTTAAAAATGACATGAAATCTGTGTTTCATGAAGAAATATCTGATTCACTGATAGAAAATATCTATTCTAACATCAAGCTTCCTAAAAGAGCGACAGTAGACTCAGCGGGTTATGATTTCTATACACCAATTAACATTGACATAGATAAGGGAGTGGAAGTGAAGGTTCCTACTGGTATAAGAGTAAAAATCGAAGAGGGTTGGTTTCTTGGCTGCTACCCAAGAAGTGGTCTTGGATTTAAGTCAATGAGACTTCTTAACACCGTTGGAATTATAGACTCCTTATATTACAATTCCGACAATGAAGGACATATAATGGCAAAGATAACTTCTGACCACCCAATTAGTCTGTACGCAGGGGACAGGTTTATGCAGGGGATTTTTCAGCCTTTCGGAATAACATATGATGACGAAACGAAAGAAAAAAGAAACGGTGGATTTGGAAGCTCCGGAGCATAAAACAGAGTGATATAACATAAGCATTTAGAGGGCGTTTAAGTCTATAAAGATAATACCGAAATACATTTTAGAGGAGGGGCGGCTTGCAAGAAGAAACCAAGACATACACAACGAAACAAGGAACAGAGTATAAGGTCAAGGAGATATATGAAGGCAATAAAACATTAGAGGACTGTATTCGAGCCTTAGTAAATTTATACATAAATAAATAACGTGTAATTAGGGGGTTGGTGCTATTGCCAATTCCCTAATATTGTGTTATGATAGCAAACAAGGACACTCACGAGAAAGGGGCTTTCATATGCAGGACGTAGCAATGTATTTAAGAATATCAAGAAAAGACGGAGACAAAGCCGAGAGCGACAGCATAGGAAACCAAAGAGCGCTTCTGGATACTTATGCTCAAAAACACGCAGACGAATTTAAGATTTATGATAGATATATAGATGACGATTACACCGGAACTAATTTTGATAGACCTGCTTTCCAAAGAATGATGGAAGATATTAAAACTAAAAAAGTTAGCTGTATTATAGTCAAAGACCTGTCACGTTTCGGAAGAGATTATATTGATGTCGGCAATTACCTTCAAAAAATATTCCCGAAATTAGGAGTAAGATTTATTGCAATTAACGATAATATTGACAGCGGGAAAAAAGCTTATGATATGCTCATGCCAGTTAAAAATATATTTAACGAACAATATGCGAGAGATATTTCTAACAAAGTTCTTACGGCATTAAACACAAAACAAGAGTCAGGGCAGTTCATTGGAGCATTCGCATCTTATGGATATTTTAAAGACCCAAATAATAAAAACAAATTGATTATAGACCCATATGCTTCAGAAGTAGTAAAGAGAATTTTCAATATGTTTATAGAAGGCCAAGGTAAAATGACAATAGCCAAAGAGCTGAATAATGAAAAAATATTATGCCCTTCGGAATATAAGAAAAGCATTAACCTTAAGTATCATAACTGTCATAAATTAGGCTCAACAAATTATTGGACTTATAGCTCCATACATGTTATTCTTAACAATGAAATCTACGCAGGTAACATGGTGCAGCACAAGTCAAACTTCAGTAGATATCGAAACTCGGAAAGTAGACTCGTAGATAAAGATGAGTGGATAGTAGTCCATAATACCCATGAGCCGATAATAGAAAAAGATATCTGGGATATCACTCAGACTCTTCTCAACAAACGCACCAGAGAGCTTAGCTTAAATCAAAATATATCCGTATACGCAGGGTTTTTAAAATGCGGAGATTGCGGACGGTCTATGACTAAAATTACAACTCGGAACAGAGATAGATTTGTATGCGGGACTTATAAAAGATATTCAACTGAATTGTGTTCTTCTCATAGGATTTTTAAAGACGAATTGGATGAATTAGTATTAAAGTCTATCAACTACAATATAAATAAAGTTAAAAAACTTGTAAAAATAATTCAAGAGGAAGAAGAAAAAACAATAAATAAAACCAATATCGATAAGCCCAAACAGTATTTAAATAAATTGGAAATGCAATTATCCAAGGTTGTATCGCTCAAGAAGGGATTATACGAAGATTATAAGAATGGAATTTTAACCAAAGAAGAATACGCCGAGTATAAAAAAGCTTATACTGAACAAGAAGCTTCAATATCCGCCCAAATAGAAACTATTATAGAATCAGAACCTAAAACAACAGAAGAAATAATAAATAATCCATGGGTAATTAAGTTCAAAGAACAACCAGAAGTCAAAGAAATAACAAGAGAGATTCTTGGTATATTTATTGATGAAATTATCATTTACGAGAACAATGAAATAGATATAAAATACAAATTCAACATAGAAGAAATAATGCCTTCGTGATTGTTCCATATTTCGTGTTCGCTTGGGGCAATGAAGACACGCAGCAGCTAATAGACATTCTGGCAAAATACGAC
>CAZYQA010000239.1:0-4182 GCA_964649555.1 uncultured Muribaculaceae bacterium | reverse complement strand
GCATCTGCCATGATTGTTTCAGGACGAGTTGTTGCAATTACTATATAATCATTAGTTTTTTCACCATTATTACTTATATAGTATTTTAGATAATATAATTTAGAGTTTGTCTCTTTATGTATTACTTCTTCATCACTTACAGCTGTCAATCCTTCCGGATCCCAGTTGACCATTCTAACACCTCTATATATAAGTCCTTTTTTATAGTAGTATACAAATGTATTAATTACAGCTTCACTAAGTGGTTCATCCATTGTAAATTTTGTCCTCTCCCAATCACAAGATGCACCAAGCTTTTTTAGCTGCTCTAATATAATACCACCATGTTTCTCTTTCCATTCCCATGCATGCTCAAGAAATTCTTCACGGCTTAAAGTACTTTTATCAATACCTTCCGCTTTTAATTTAGCAACTACCTTCGCTTCTGTCGCAATTGAAGCGTGATCGGTACCCGGAACCCAACATGCATTTTTACCCTTCATGCGAGCTCTTCTGATTAAAACATCTTGAATCGTATTGTTGAGCATGTGCCCCATGTGTAAAACCCCGGTTACGTTTGGTGGAGGTATCACAATTGTATATGGCTCTTTATCATTAGGTTCTGAATGAAAAAAATTATTTTTCATCCAATATGAATACCATTTGTCTTCAGTTTCTGACGGATTGTATTTAGCAGGAATTTCCATAAAATAATTACACTCTTTAATTTATTTGCTATTATGAAGATGCAAAGTTAATTATTTTAAATATGTGGCAAAATTCCTGTATAAATAAAAAATGTAGTATATTTGCCATTCTTTTAATTTTATACTGAGTAAAGAAATATGGAAAGTATAAACAATAATAATGGTATAAACATCAAATTAGATGAACAAACCGCACAGGGTGAATACGTAAACATGGCTGTAGTTGGCCATTCTAGTTGCGAATTCATTATGGATTTTATAAGATTAATGCCGGGTGTTCAAAATGCTAATGTTGTAAAAAGACTTATTCTTACTCCTGAACACGCAAAAAGGCTTTTATTGACTCTTCAAGAAAATATTGCCGGATTTGAGAATCAATTTGGAGAAATAAATTTGAATAACCAACCTATAAATAATATTCCAATGGGCTTTGGCTCTAACGATGCTGAAGCATAGAAAGAAATTTATTATGATTGAAAAATTAAAAATTGTTGTATTGGCAAAACAAGTGCCTGATACTAGAAATGTTGGGAAGAATGCTATGACCCCAGAGGGTACTGTAAACAGGGCTGCACTTCCTGCTATTTTTAATCCAGAGGATATGAATGCTTTAGAACAAGCATTACGTATTAAGGATAAAAATCCTAACGCTGAAGTTATACTTTTAACTATGGGTCCGGGCAGAGCAGCGGACATTATTAGAGAAGGTATCTACAGAGGAGCTAATGGAGGTATACTATTATCTGATCGTAAATTTGCCGGTTCGGATACTCTTGCTACATCGTATGCCCTATCTCAAGCATTGAAAAAAATTAATCCTGATATAATTATCGCCGGAAGACAAGCTATTGATGGTGATACAGCTCAAGTTGGGCCACAAGTTGCTGAGAAATTAAATTTGCCACAGGTTACTTATTGTGAAGAGGTTTTATCTTTAGAGAACAATAAGATAACTATCAAAAGACGTTTAGAGAGAGGTATCGAAGTTGTTTCATCTCCACTTCCTCTTGTAATCACAGTTCATGCTACAGCTGCAGATTGCAGACCAAGAAATGCTAAACAAGTAATGAGATACAAACAAGCAAGAACTGCAAGTGAAGATCTATTACCTGAAAACTCATATTTCTTATCTCTTGATGATAATAAACATCTTACTATCCCTGAGTGGGGAGCAAATGATATTGAAGGAGAAGATATCAATTTCGGTCTTTCAGGCTCACCTACAAAAGTTAAGAAAATTGAAAATATAGTATTCCAAGCAAAAGAGGCTAAAAAATTCACATCTTCAGATGCTGATGTTGACGCTCTAATCGGAGAACTATTAGCAAGTCATACAATTGGCTAACACATTTTACTAATTAGAAAATAATAAAAAATGAATAATATAATTGTTTTTTGTGAAACAGATAACGGTAAACTTTGCGATGTTAGCTTAGAATTACTAACTAAAGCAAGATCTTTATCGGAAACTCTTAAATGCGATCTTGAAGCTCTTTTGATAGGTAGCAAAGTTGAGCACTTATGTGAAGAGTTATATACTTTTGGTGCTAAGAAAGTTCATCTTGCCGATGATGCTAGATTAGAGTTCTTCAGAACATTACCATATTCATCAATCGCAATTTCACTATTTAAAGAAGAGAAACCTCAAATAGCTTTATTTGGTGCAACTAGTATAGGTCGTGATATGGCTCCACGTGTTTCAAGTGCTTTACATAGCGGTTTAACTGCTGACTGTACTTCTCTTGAGATTGGAGATCATGCTGATTCAAAAGGTAACAAATGGGAAAACCTATTATACCAAATCAGACCTGCTTTTGGTGGTAATATCATTGCTACAATCATTAACCCTGATTGCAGACCTCAAATGGCAACTGTTAGAGAAGGTGTAATGAAAAAAGAGCCCTTAGCAACTCCTGTTAAAGGTGAAGTAAATAAAATTGACGTAAACAAAATCCTTACAGACGCTGATTTAGTTGTAGAGATAATTGAAAGACATATCGAAGAGAAGAAAATTGACATCAAAGGTGCTCAAATCGTTGTAGCTGGTGGATATGGTGTTGGTAGCAAAGAGGGATTTAAATTAGTTCACGAGTTAGCTAAAGTTTTAGGTGCTGAAGTTGGTGCTTCAAGAGCTGCTGTTGACTCTGGATTTGTTGAGCATGAGAGACAAATCGGTCAAACTGGAGTAACTGTTAGGCCTAAATTGTTTATTTCTATAGGTATTTCAGGTCAAATTCAGCATACTGCAGGTATGGATGAGTCTGCAATGATTATATCAATAAATAATGATCCTAGCGCTCCTATACATCAAATTGCAGATTATGCAATTATAGGTGATTTAAATGAAGTTTTACCTAAGATGATTGCATCTTATAAAAAACAAAGTAAATAATTATGGGTAATTTTTATAACGATAATACAGATCTAAAATTCCAATTTAGCCACCCCTTAATGGATAAAATCGTTAAGTTAAAAGAGGATGGTTTTAAAGATTTTGGTAAATTTGATTATGCTCCTGCTAATTGTGAAGATGCTATCGACTCTTACGATAAAGTAATGGAGATCATCGGAGGTATTTGTGCAGATACATTAGCTCCAAACGCTGAGAGTGTTGATCATGATGGCCCTATTTGTAAAGATGGCAGAATCACTTATGCAAAAGGTACTCAAGAGAATCACGATGTATTAACTCAAGCTGGTGTATATGGTTTATCATTACCACGTGAGTATGGTGGATTAAACTTCAGTATGGTTCCTTACGTAATGGCTGCTGAGCTTGTATCAAGAGCTGATGCCGGTTTTGCTAACATCTGGGGATTACAAGACTGTGCAGAGACTATCCACGAATTTGCATGTAAAGAAATTAGAGACGAATTCCTTCCAAGAATTAATAAAGGTGATACTTGCTCAATGGACTTAACAGAGCCAGATGCTGGTTCAGACCTACAAGCAGTAATGCTTAAAGCAACATGGTGTGAAGAGAAACAAGTATGGTTACTAAATGGTGTTAAGCGTTTTATCACTAATGGTGATGCTGAGATTAAATTAGTTTTAGCACGCTCTGAAGAGGGTACTGCAGACGGACGTGGTTTATCATATTTTGTTTATGACAAAGCATGGGGCGGTGTTGATGTAAGACGTATCGAAAATAAGTTAGGTATCAAAGGTTCTCCTACTGCTGAGCTTGTATTTAAAAATGCTCCTGCAAAATTAGTTGGAGATAGAAAATTAGGACTTATCAAATATGTGATGTCTCTAATGAATGGTGCAAGACTTGGTGTAGGTGCTCAATCAGTTGGTTTAAGTGAGGCTGCATATAGAGAAGCATTAAAATATGCTCACGAGAGAGCACAGTTTGGTAAAGCAATTATTGATTTCCCTGCTGTTTATGAAATGCTTGGTGTTATCAAAGCTAAACTACAAGCTTCAAGAGCTATATTATATGAGACAACAAGATTCGTTGATGTTTACAAAGCATATAATATGATTGATGAGG
>CAZYQA010000238.1:0-4189 GCA_964649555.1 uncultured Muribaculaceae bacterium | reverse complement strand
CCATCATCGCAAAAGCTATATCCAGCAAAAAGACAATCTCGACAGCCAATATCTCTACAATCGCAAATATCTCCGCTCTCATCTCTAATAGCAAATTCAATTTTATTTGAATAAAGTTCATCTAGTTCTACTTTATATTTATCTCTATTCTTCATTATCTTCCTCCTCATTTTCAGCTATAAAACCAACTAACCAATCACATTCACTACAATGTCCATAATTCATTTTTTTACTCTCCTTAAAACCAACTAGCATTTCCATTTAGAATTGCTAAAATAATAATAATAAAAAAGATTAATCCTAACATTTTATTTTCTCCTTTTCTCTTTATATATAAATTATAGAATACTTTAGATAAAAAATCAAATTTAGAAGAAGAAAAAAAGACAAAATTTAATTTTGTCTTCTTATAAAATGGAGGAGAGAGAGGGATTTGAACCCTCGATACCTTTCGGTATAACGGTTTTCAAGACCGCCGCATTAAGCCTCTCTGCCACCTCTCCATATACTCCATTTAAAGTCAGGAGTTAGACTATAATATTAACTTATCATTAATTCAAGTGGAGTAATAGCATTAATTTCAGTAAACAACTGTAATTGAGCTATTGACCAATTTAATTCGGCAACATCTGTCTTTAACTCATATAGTCTTGTAACCTGCTCAGACAGCACCTCGCTATCGCAAACATTTGTTTTTTCTAAAATGCTGATTTCTAGTTCATCTCTATTAATTTGTCTTTTTAATTCTTGAATACAATCATAAAAATCAACCTTAGCCCAAAATTCAACGATACTCTCAGTTTCTCTATCATATTCTATTCGTCCAGTAAAACATTCTGAACTGATTATCGAGGCAAGTGTAGAACTTGCACAGCAGTCATAAATTGTAATTTGTGTATCTCTTGTTCTTATAACTAAATCTCTACTCATTATATACTCCTTTTAATCTTGATGTCTTTCTAAAAGTCCACCTTGTACGGCTTTAACTAATGCCGCGGCACTTTCGGCTGTAGGGGCTATTTCCATTTGTTGAACCAAAAAACTTAATGAAACTGGCTTTTCATATCTTTCCCAACTTACACACGCAGATTTCTTTGTTGCATCAGGGAATTGCGGTGAACTGTGTACATGTCCGTATATATTTTTTAAATCTCCTGTTTCAACAGTCATTGGTTCGTGACTCAATATATATCGTTGTTGATAAATAACAGGGTTTCGAGTTGCTTGTTCAAAGCCTATTGCCAAATAACGGTCTGGATTGTAAGTATCGTGATTCCCCAACACTAATCTCTTATGACCATTTAAAGACCTAATAAAGTGTTGTAATATAGTATCGGGATTGCCGAATCCCAAGTCGCCCAATATCCAAACAATATCATTATTTGTAACAACCTTATTCCATTCTTTAATTATTTTATTGTGCATTTCATCTAAATGGCGAAATTGAGGTCTTGTTAACTCCAAAATTCGCTTATGATTAAAATGCAAATCGGCTATAAAATATTCCATTATTTATTTTCTCCTACTTCGTCGACAATTTTTGCGGCGTTATCTCTTAACCAATCATAAAAGTTTTCATCTCTAGTGTATTTAGCATATTCGTCATATCCTTCTCTATTTAACGCAAAGATTATATCTAATGTCGAATATCCATCTTCACCAATAATAATCTCTTCATCAACGCTTTCATACGCCATAATATTATCATCAACAGCTTTTGAGCGGCAAAAATGACCCTCACTATCAGTAATAAAACATTTATTCTCTGACAAGAATTTTGAAACAGCATATTCCATTTGTTTTTCGTTAAAGTTATAATCTGTCATTAATTCTTCCTTATACTCTAATTCAAATTCTGCTGTTATCATATGTTCCATAAGATTTTCTATATATTCTTCTTGAGTAATATAGTCCCAATCACTAGACCAATTTTCATACTCGTTATCTTCATCGTAGTAATCATAGTCATCATCTTGGTCTTCATCATACTCATCATAATCATCGTCTTCATCGTAGTCATTATATCCAAAACTCTCGGCATTATCTTTGCCATATTCATATGCCATTTCGTCTAATGTGTCTTCAATATTGTCTATTTTATTAAACATCTCAAAATATTCGAAATCTGTGCCACAGAAGCCCGCATCTCCAAAAAACTTTACATAAACTTTTTCCATTTTCTCTATCTCCTTTATTTATACTTTAATTATAGTACAAAATAAGCTAAAAAGCAAAATTGCAATTGGAAGAATGAGTGAGAATCGAACTCACGCATAATTGCTTTGCAGGCAACCGCCTTAACCACTTGGCTATCATTCTATATTGGTAGGGGCAGAGAGATTCGAACTCTCGACAACCTGCGTATCAGACAGGTACTCTAAACCAACTGAGTTACACCCCTATATTTTTTATTATGGTATGCCATAATGGAATCGAACCATTATCTTGGAGTTCGTAGCTCCAAATTCTATCCGTTATACTAATGGCATTGGTCGGGAAGGAGGGACTCGAACCCTCAAAAAGTAGCTTCTAAGACTACCGCCTATGCCAATTCGGCTACTCCCCGATATTAGTGGTCGAGAGGGAGGGACTTGAACCCTCAAATAATAGTGTTTGAGACTACCGCCTATGCCAATTCGGCTACCTCTCGATAATGGAGGAGAGTATAGGATTTGAACCTACGAGCCCATTTCTGGACTGACAGTTTAGCAAACTGTTGTCATCAGCCACTCGACCAACTCTCCAATATTGGTACAGACAACAGGGCTCGAACCTGTGACCACCTGCTTGTAAAACAGGAGCTCTCCCAACTGAGCTATGTCTGTATATTTGGTATCCCAAGTAGGACTTGAACCTACGACCTACGCATTAGAAGTGCGTTGTTCTAATCCACTGAACTATTGAGATAAATGGCAGGAGAAGTAAGATTCGAACTCACATTGAACGGTTTTGGAGACCGCCGTAATACCATTATACCATTCTCCTACAATGCAGCCTAACCCCACTCGCTGCTCGTCTTCCCCAATTGACTATGTTTACACATAGGAAGCTTCCTGATGGCTGAGGAAGTAAGAATTGAACTTACATCACACGGGTCAAAGCCGAGTGTCTTAACCGTTGGACCATTCCTCAATATTGAATACTTTAGGTGGGAGTCGAACCCACAAGGTTTTTCAACCAGCGTGCACTCTGCGTTTGCCATTTCGCCACTAAAGTATTGGTGGTAGAAAGTGTCGGACTCGAACCGCTATACCTGCTCCCAAAGCAGGTGTGTTACCATTACACCACACTCTCTATATTTTCCTACTGGTGGGCATCGAACCCCACACAACAGCACCCTCGTATACAGGACACCATTAGAACATTTTACGATTTCCGCGACTCCTTTCCGCCACAGTAGGAATTTAAATTCTAAGCAGTACTAGTATGCTTTTACCGCACGAATTAATGCGTGACTGCGTGTTTATTTTTAACTCTTATGGATACAGACACAGTCGCAACCTTGAGTTTTCGAGCACACTTCTATCGGGTGGGAATTCAACCCACTTAGCTATGCCTTCCGCACCAATTTTCATATGCCTATAGTAATCTAGACAGGATTCGAACCTGCAATCCCTTACGGGCGGTGTGCTTACACCGTGTATCCCAATTCCACCACTAGTCTACTTATGGTCGCTTAGGTTGGAGTTGAACCAACGACTTCTGGTTTTTCAGACCAGCACTCTTACCACAACTGAGTTACCAAGCGATATGCCCTTGCGGGCTTTAAATAATTAATTTTTATCTTCTAGTTGCTCTTGCTAAATCTCTTTTTTGCTTTCTGTTTAAGCTTTTTATAGCCTCATCTGCACTTTTTTCGGCGTCGCCTTTAGTCATACCTTTCTTGATATTAGCCGCAATATTTGCCTCTCTTATTAATTCTACTGTTTTTTCTACTCTTGTCTTGAATAACATAATTTTCTCCTTTTAACTTTTTATTATGGTGGGTTGGGTAGGAGTCGAACCTACGATGTTTCTGTTGTCACGGATTTACAGTCCGCTGCCCTCGCCACTAGGCATACCAACCCATATTTTATTTTTTTCTTTCTTTTCTTTATAAATAAATTATAGAATACTTTTGTTTAAAAATCAAATTTAGAATAAAAAAAATCTTGTTAAATACAATTTTGTTTAACAAGACTTTTTTAGA
>CAZYQA010000237.1:0-4205 GCA_964649555.1 uncultured Muribaculaceae bacterium | reverse complement strand
GGTTTTAGAAGTTTTCTATATCTATCCAAAAACATTGTTCCTGTTAATCTTTTGCGCGATTTATTTAATTGAGGATCTGCAAATGTAATCCATATTTGCGATATCTCTTGCGGTGCAAATATTGAATTAATAAATTCAATCCGTGTCCTTAAAAAAGCTACATTTCTAAGATTATTTTCAGTTGCATATTTTGCACCTCTCCACAATCTGGCACCTTTGATATCTATCCCTATAAAATTCTTATCAGGAAACATTTCTGCTAATGCAATAGTATATTCACCCTTGCCACATCCCAGCTCTAAAATTATAGGATTATCATTCCCAAAAACTTCTTTACCCCAATTCCCTTTTAATTTGTAATCAACGCCCAAAACCTGCTCTGTAGTGGGTTGAAATAGCAAATCAAAACTTTCATTCTCTCTAAATTTCCTCAGCTTATCTTTTCCGCTCATATATTTTTCACTTATTATCTTATTTTCTCAGATTTTATACCCAGGCTCAGAAGATTCTTATACATTTCAGATCTATCATACAAACTAAGCTTAATATGTGCAACTCCATTGCCTTGTTTATCAATATTTGTCGCAATTCTTGTTTTACTTATTAATGCTCTATTTTGCAATTCAGCTTCACTAATATGGATATTTGCAACATAAATATACTCCATTCCATCCTCCCACTTTAAGTTTACATTAAAAGCTATGCGATCAATGCCATTGAGCCTATAATCATGTTTTAGCTTAGCACAAAGCACTAACTCGTTTACACATGCCGTATCAGTTTCCACAATCAATTCAATCTCTTCTCCTCCTATCAATTTCTGTATCTCCCTTTCATTGATATACACAACATCTTTTATCGGACGATTCTCAATACAACCGAGTATAATAATTGATGTTATGCAAAAATAGAGAGCTCTAGTGACTATTCTCTTTTTTAAACTTACCATTGCTTCTTGGGCGTCTATGATTCTTCTTCTTGCTTTTCTCATTATCAAACCTAGATATACTATCTTCCCCAACAGCACTTTTAAATTCAGGATCCTTTCTCACTTGTTCCTCTAATATTGAGTTACCTTTTTGTCCTTTCTTATTGAGCATTATTATATCTTTCACCTCTTTAGCCTTTAACGGCTTCATATTAGCCATATTATGAGGATCGTAAGAGAACCACATAATCCCTTTTAGGATATCCGTCTTCATTAGGTATGCCAATCCATCTTCTAGGTTCAAAGGCTCGGTAACTCTAGGTATCTTACTCACAGCATCAATATATACCGGAGCTTCATAGTTGATACAACATTTGAGTTTTCCACATTGTCCCGCTAGCTTTTGCGGATTAAGCGATAAATCCTGGCATCTTGCTGTCTGAGTAGTAATAGATTGAAAATTATTCATATAGCGAGAGCAGCATAATGCCTGACCACAAACTCCAAGCCCTCCAATAAGCCCTGCCTCTTGCCTTGCTCCAATCTGTTTCATCTCTATTCTTATTCTAAACTCCTCCGCAAAGTTTTTTATCAATTGCCTGAAGTCTACCCTTTCATCTGCAATATAGTAGAAAATGGCTTTTGTACCATCCCCTTGAAACTCTACATCCCCAATCTTCATGTTAAGATTCAGAGCAGCAGCCATTTGTCTAGATTTTATCATTGTAGAATGCTCTCTTGCAATTGCTTCTTGCCACTTCTCTATGTCGGCCGTTCTTGCTTTTCTATATATCTTTTTAAACTCGTATGTATTAGGGTCAATCTTTTCTCTGATCATCTGGCGAGCAAGTTCAGGCCCTTTAAGGGTAACAATACCTACATCACATCCGTTTTGAGCCTCTACAACAAGTATATCCCCTATTTTAAAGTTTTGGTGAGGCTCACTCTTGTATACCAATTTACGCGTATTTTTGAACCTTACTTCATAATAAAGTTTCATTTCATCTTGTGAAATCCCCTCCAACCAGTTGAAAACACTCAATTTACAACATTGTCTGTTGTATTGAAAATTCTTCTGTCCGTTTTTATCTATTGTTACCTCACATCCTCTAAGGCAATCATATTCTTTTTCTGTCTTTTTCATCTCTAAGCATTGATAAATAATTTGTTACACAAATCACTAAAAATGAATTTGGCATTCACGTTTCTCTCAATATGCTCTATAGCCTGATTGAGAGCCGAATACCCCTTTTCATAAAATGTATTTTTTAATTTCCCGGTTATTTTATCCAACTCCACTCTTTCCGATTGCGAAGCAAAAGATATACTGGGAATACCTAAGTTCAAAATAAATAATTTTCTTAATATAGCCAATCCCTCCATACAAAACTCTTTTTGGGACTCTTTACCCCATGCAGCCACCCCTTCCCAAATATCAAATATCCCCACAAAGTCTTTAGCTACACATTTTTCCAATAAAGATATAAAAGTTTTATATGCTTCTGTCTTTTCATTTTCTGTGGTTATAAGCTCTCTCGCCAAGCCAAAGCTCCCTCCCGAACATCTAGCCCAGAAATTTGCATCATCCTCATTTACCCCCACCTCTCTCATTAGCTTTTTTGCAAGAACCTTATCCTCTAACGGCTGTACCTCTATTCTCCTACATCTGGATAATATTGTTGATATTATTTTATCGGGAGATTGAGATATCAAAAAATAATATGTCCCCGGCATAGGCTCTTCTAAATTTTTCAGGAGCCTATTAGCTGCCTCAATATTCATTCTCTCGGGAAACATAATAATCATTACCTTGGCTCCCCCTTCGAATGAACTTAGACTCAACTTCTTGATAATTGAGTTTGCCTCATTCACCCCAATATTCCCTAACTTATTATCTATTCCTAATGCTTTGTATAGCTGCTGTTCACTAAAATAGGGATTAGAAATCACAAGTTCTCTCCAAAAAGGATAATATTCATCAATTTCACTTTTTTTATCCTTGCTAAGAAATACAGAAGTATTTGTTGGAAAAACAAAGTGTAAATCGGGATGGGTGAGTTTTGCTATCTTTATACACCCGGCACACTCCCCACATGATGTTCCGTTATTTCTATTTGTACAGAACATATAAGATATACTTGCAAGTGCTATTGTAAGTGCACCATATCCCTTCTGCTCAGTAAAAAGCAAAGCATGGGGCAATCTATCTTTATCAATTATATTACAAATTATATCTGTAATATCTTTATGTTCCGGTATATCAATAAAGCGCATCCGTTTACTATTTAAGTGTGTAAAAATAAGACTTTTTATCCAATTACTATCATTTCACAATTAGCGCAATCAAATTTTAATTCAAACTTGCTATTTCCGTTAATTAAGAATAAGCTTTTATTATACCCTTTACCCTGCTTGTGACACAATCCTAATTGGTATTTTATACAATATTTTGTTCTCATCAATTCAGCATTTTTCACAGATGCTAATTCGTAAGCAGGTGCTAGATATCTAAAGCCCATCTTATTGTATATCCCCTCAGATTTCTTATTGGATATATTAAGCTGATACTCGCTATATTGTTGCTTTTCTATTAATGGAAGCTTATTTTTATCTATTTTCTCTTGTTTCTCAATCTTACTTTTTCTATAATCTTCAAGCTTTAAAGCGAGATTAATTGCTATATCGCGCCTAATTCCATTCAGCACCGAAGCCGGATAGAATGGAGCATCCTCAATATCAATTTTACTCACTTCAAAGGAGAAGTAATCAGATTGTTTTGAGAGCTGATTTGTTATGTTTTTTATTGCTAAATCTTTATTGTTTGCTATATCTGATGCATCGGCTATCTGGTAGTTAAATGTTGGTATAATTGAGCTATCAACATCTATACTGTACCCTTGTGCATCTTGCTTGAATGATAGTTTAACAGGGATTATCCTCTTAAACTCTGCACTCTGCAAATCTCTCTCAAAAGCTATATCATAATTCCTATATATTTTAGATTTTACAGGAATATTAATTTTCTCTGTCGTAGTTACTTTTTTCCCTTCACAAGAATTAGCTCGTATTCCAAGCACATCCCCTTTAGGTGTAATTATGCAAAGACCATCTCCATTTGATATTGTATCTTTGCTTTTATATTCAAATTCAGCTATCCCCTTTCTATTCTGAGATGCTTTCTCTACACTTCCTATAAATTCTCCTATATGTCTTGCTCCGTTTTCACTTTGCCACTCTCCCCTCTCGCCATTAATAAATAAATCTGTATAGCCTCTAT
>CAZYQA010000236.1:0-4212 GCA_964649555.1 uncultured Muribaculaceae bacterium | reverse complement strand
GATATAGAGAGGCATTGGATTGTTTTGAGATTGCATCTGAGATTGATGTTACTTCTGTGCAACCGATACTTGGTATTGCAGATTCTTATATGAATATGCAAAACTTGAAAGATGCTAAGGATGCCTTTAAGAGAGCTTTGAATATGGATAAAAAAAGTATTGAGGCTCAGATTGGCTATATGTGCATTGTTGCGATTGAGGATTATAAGAAAGGGGATAAACAAAAGTTCCTTAAGCGTGTTAAGATACTTGGTTTAAAGAATCCGTTGTGGCTAAGATCTATTTTGGCTTACTTCCCGGAGTTGGAAGAGGATACGGAATTTATGAACATAATGGATAAATTACATGATGATTTTAATAATAAATAAACTTTAATTTATGACTAATTTAAAAAAATATATTTCCGTACTTGCTAAGGGAATGTGTATGGGTGCAGCTGATGTAATACCCGGTGTAAGTGGTGGAACAATAGCGTTTCTTACAGGTATATACCAAGAGCTTATCGATTCTATCAAATCTATAAATTCTATTGCTTTTAAATTATTCTTTTCGGGTAAATTTAAAGAGTCTTGGGCTCATATTAATGGTACATTTCTGGTTTGTGTTTTTGGTGGAATATTGATCAGTTTATTCTCTTTAGCTAGAGTTATGAAGTATCTTTTGGAGTTTCATCCAATTCCTTTATGGAGTTTCTTCTTTGGTTTGATTTTAGCTTCTGCTGTTTATATTTTAAAAGGTATTGATAAATGGAGTTTTAAGAATATTTTATGTTTATTGGTGGGAGTTGTTGTTGCAGGCTATATATGTTTGGCTACGCCGGGGCATACACCAAATGACTACTGGTTTATTTTTATAAGTGGAGCGATTGCTGTTTGCGCAATGATTCTTCCGGGTATATCCGGCAGTTTTATACTGTTGCTATTGGGCAAGTATGCTTATATTATGGAGGCTGTTACAACATTTAAAATATCTATATTAGCTACTTTTGCCGCTGGTGCAATAATAGGTTTATTATCTTTTTCTCATCTTTTAAGTTGGCTACTTAAGAGATTTTATATGGAGACGATTGCTTTATTATCGGGTTTTATGCTTGGATCTTTAATAAAAGTTTGGCCTTGGAAGCAGGATGTTGTTTTGGACACAGCAGATGTGTTAGCTAAGGCTCCTGTTGTAAATCATCCTATTCTACCTTCTAAATTTGTAGAAATTTCGGGTGATTCTGCACAACTTGGTTTGGCAGTTTTATTTGCTCTTGTAGGTATAGCTATTGTGTTCGTTTTGGAGTTTTTAGCTAAAAAGAAATAATTTTTAGAGTTTTTAATTATATTTGCATCTACTTATAATTAAAACTTTTATAAATGAGAAACTTAACTCATGCAGAGATTGACTCACTGTTAGCCAATCACTGTAGCGCTGAGGATTGGACTAATATCTTTGTGCGCACAAAAGATTTCTCAACTTCCCATATTTATAATGTTACTTTCTCAGGGAGAGTAGTATTGGGTAAGTTGCAGAAGGATTTTTTACTTTCGACAGGGCTTAAACGCCACTCTTGTATTATTAATGCAATCTTGCATAATTGTGAAATTGGGGATAATGTTCTAATTGAGAATGTTGCAAATCAGATTTCTAATTATAATATTGGGAATGGTTGTTTTATTCAGAATGTTAATACCATATCTTGCGATAGTGTATCCAGGTTTGGGAATGGTGTAAATGTACATGTGTTAAACGAAACCGGAGGGAGGGAGGTGCCTATCTTTAATGATCTTTCCTCTTCTGTTGCTTATATGATTGCGCTATACAGGCATAATAAGAGTGTCACCGATAAGTTTATTTCTTTAATTGATGATTATTCAAAATCTTATGAATCTCATATAGGAAATATTGGGAGTAATGTAAAGATAATGAATACCGGTACTATAAAGCACGTAAATATAGGGGATAATGCCAATATTATTAGTGCTGTACGTTTAGAAAATGGTACTATTAATAGTAATGCTCATGCTCCTGTGTATGTAGGGGATGGGGTGATGGCTACTAATTTTATTTTCTCTTCCGGTGCTTATATCGCAGATAGTGCTAAGATTATTAATTGTTTTATTGGGCAAGCATGCAAGGTCTCTCATAATTTTTCTGCGCATGATACTTTGGCTTTTGCTAATTGTACATTTGAGAATGGAGAAGCATGCGCTATCTTCGCAGGCCCTTATACTGTGACTGTCCATAAGTCTAGCTTGCTTATTGCTGGTATGTATTCTTTCCTAAATGCTGGTAGTGGCTCTAATCAGAGTAATCATATGTATAAATTGGGCCCTATTCACCAAGGTATAGTTGAGAGAGGCTCTAAAACTACCAGTGATTCTTATATTTTGTGGCCTGCTAAAATTGGCCCTTTCTCTTTAGTGATGGGGAGGCATTATCATCATTCCGATACTTCTAATCTTCCATTTTCTTATATTATTGAGAAAGGTGATGAAACATTCCTTGTACCCGGAGTGAATTTAAGAAGTGTGGGGACAATTAGAGATGTGCAAAAATGGCCCAAGCGTGATAATAGAAAAGATAAGGAGTTGCTTGATCATATTAATTATAATTTATTAAGCCCTTATACGGTGAGAAAGATGATAAAGGGGCGAAAGATTTTAATGGAGCTAAGGGAGGTGTCCGGTTTAATAGTTGATATTTATTCTTATAGAGGTACCAGGATAAAGAATAGCTCTTTAAGGAATGGTGTATCATTGTATGAGAAAGCAATTAATAAGTTCTTTGGAAACTCTTTAATCAGTAGATTGGAGAAGATTAGTTTCAATAATATTGAAGATCTTAGAACCGGACTAAAGCCTACTCATAAATCGGGATTGGGATACTGGGTTGATTTATCAGGCTTGATTGTTCCCAAATCTGAAGTTGATAAAATTTTTGAAGCATTAGAGGCAGGTAAGATTTCTTTGGATAAATTAAATAAGAAGCTGAAAAAGTTACATTGCGACTATTATGATATGGAGTGGACATGGGCTTATAGTGAGATGGAGAGTTATTATAATATTAAGTTTGCCTCTATTACTAAAGATGAGATAATTAAAATCATTAATGATTGGAAGGAGTCTGTTATTTCTATAGATGAAATGTTGTATAATGACGCTCAGAAAGAGTTTAATCTCACCTCAATGGTAGGATTTGGCATGGATGGGAGTGAGGAGGATAAAGAGAAGGATTTTGAGAGTGTAAGGGGAGATTTTGTCAATAATCCTTTTGTTTCAGCTATAAGAAAGCATATTATCGACAAAACCACCCTTGCAGAGAGAACACTTACTAGGCTGGAAACTATATTATAGCTTCCATAATACTATGAACTGATTAGAGTCTTCTCCAATATTATTACTTTTGATAAATTCTTTAATTTTGGTAATTCCTTGCCAATTTTCATTTGAATCGATCGCTTCGTAAGGGGATACAAGAGATATAAATGTATTTGCATCCTTGTAACCTCTTATGGGCATCAAAATTGATTTTGTTGGAGAATTTAATGTTGTTTTATTAGATTTATTATAAATAACGTATTGCTTAGTAATACCTTTTTCTGATGAAAATAGAAAATAAGAAAATGTTAGATAATCTTTTGTATTAGTCAGTTCATCTATTTTTCCTGCAACATTTCTGGATTCAAATATTTTATTTACCTCATCAGGGTTGTTATATTTTTCAGGAGCAATTGATTCTTCTCCAAAATCTACGGTATATCTAATTATTACAGTATCTTTTAGTATTTCGTATATATTATCATCCATTCCATGTACAAATAGTACCCCTTTATCACCTCTGCTAAATGCTTTTTCCATGAATGCAAAATCTCTTGTTTCCAAAAAAGGTATATATTCTTTTTCTCCGATTTTTAAATTATATTCTGGTCCCATTTCACAATAAGCAACCTCTCCATTATCCATCGTGATTGCATCTAAAATCATAAGCGAATTGGTATTTATTGCTTCTGATTGTATATATGTTCCATGTTCAAGATTATATTGATATAGGAAGTTGTTTATAGAGATTATATTTATTGTATTGTTTTTGTTATTTATAAAGAAGTTTTGAATTCCGGCATATTCATTTGTCCCATTTCCTTTGTTACTTATTATGTATATTAGTTTTCCATCTTTATTAAACGAGTATATTTTTCCATCATTATCATCTAGCATATAATAATTTGCA
>CAZYQA010000235.1:0-4222 GCA_964649555.1 uncultured Muribaculaceae bacterium | reverse complement strand
AGCCGTGTATATTTTTTATAAAAAATATAAAAAAGGAATAATATTAAGGCAATCAGAAAAATAATAAGCAAGATTAAGCATAAGATCAAATTTGTATCTTTTTCATTCTTTAATTGTTGCTCATCTATCTGATATTCATCATAAAAAGACTTAATTTTCCCATCATATTCGCTGTTAAATGTTGAATCGAACTCAGTTATTAAGTTATTCAATACAACATACGCGGAATCATATTGCTTTAGCATCTTGTATCTACCAACCTTTTCTATTGCTAAGGATTCGGATTTTGCTATATTTGAGAAAAGGCAGATGCTTATTACTATTAACCAGACAATCTGCTTCATTTATACATATTTACATTAACAAAGTTAAGATTATTTTCTTAAATTTGCATGAATTTAGAATAAAAACAAGGGATAAATGTTACAGTGGGAAGAAGTTACCAGAATTGTTAAGGACTTATTTAATAATAATACCGAAAGAGTACCAACTTTAGATAATATAGAAAAAATTTGTCAAAGTATTTGCGCCTTTTCAAATGATATATCAGGAAGTTTTAAAAACGGATACATAATAATTGGAGCAAAAGAGAACGGAAAATTACAAGGGATCAAGGCAGATGACGCATCTGTCAATAGTATCTATTCTCTAAAAAGCAAAGGAGGAATCTTTCCGCATCCTCAGATTGATGTTCAAAAATTCTCTCTGCCTGATGGAGATGTTATAGTTATTGAGGTAATGCCATCGGAATATACTCCGGTAAGATATAATGGAAAGATATGGGTTAAACTTGGTAATAGAAGAAGTGTTGCTTTTGAAGCTGAAGAAAAAAAACTTGTTGAAAGAAGATTAAAACTCGCAAAATCTTTCGATTCTCAGCCCTCATTTTACTCATTACTTGACGCGATAGATATAACACCTATAAAAGATAAGTACGCACCTTTAGCCATAAAAAAAGGGGTAAAAATAAACAACGATAATATAAAATCTTTTCTTGAATCGTTGAGATTATACGACTCACGCTACGACAGACCTACAAACGGAGCAATATTATTATTCGGAAAAGATGTAAAATCAAACTATCCCGGATCTTTTATTAGATATGCTAAATTTGATGGAGAAAATAAAATAGCAAAAGTAATCAGGACTACGGACATTAACGGGTCAATATTTGAAATACTAACTCAGATAGATACTTTTCTAGAAAATAATTATCCCGAAGAGAACACAAATATTGAAGTAATAAGAGAGCTTCTTATAAATGCTCTAATGCACAGGGATTATCAATCCAATACCCCTATTCAGATTTATGAATTTACTAATCATCTGGAGATATTAAGCCCGGGTGGGCTATTCGGAAAGGTATCGCCCGAAAACTTCCCCAATATTAATGATTATAGGAATCCTATTATTGCTGAAACATTAAAAATCTTAGGCAACTGTAAAGGGATTGCCAGCGGAATAATAAATGCCCAAAATAAACTAAACTTAGAGGGGGAATTTGAGCTGTATTTTGATTGGACTCTTATCTCTGGGTTTAAGATTATCATAAAAAAGAAGCAGAAACAAGAAGTATTTACAGAATCACAACTCACACATAAAAATAAGCTGAGTAAATTAAATATTCATAATACATTAGATACACATAGAAATACTATAACTGATACTGATACAATACCTGTAAATGACAAACTAGAGAAGGTTATTATTAAGGATAAATCTCCCCTTAAACTAAATAGAATAACGCAGCAGATATTTAAAATTATAAAAAAATTCCCCGGCTCATCCGCTCCTTTCATCACGGAAAAAACAGGGAAAAGTTTACCTACTATCAAGCGTCATTTGGCAGATCTAAAATCCAGAGAAATGATTGAGTTTATTGGAGCACCTAAAAATGGAGGCTATTTTATAAAATAGCCTCATATCAATATTTATTTTTGGCACTCTAATACCATTCCTACTTTCTCAGGTGTAACAGAGAAATTCTCTCCTACACTCCATTTCCTTGTTGTAAATCTTTTTACGATAGTATCAATTGTATCTTTTCCAATACCATAATCACTCAATTTAGTACTTATGCCTAAAGAGTTAAAAAACTGTTCTGTTTTTTGAATTGCCAGCTCAACTTTTTCAGCATCTGTCCCCTCTTTAATACCCCATACCCTCTCTGCATATTGAAGTAATTTTGAGTACTTATTCTCTATCATAACTCTCATAATTCCCGGATAAACTATTGCCAAAGTTACGCCATGATCTAGCCCATGTAGCGCAGTAAGCTCATGCCCTATCATGTGTGTAGCCCAGTCTTGTGTAGTTCCCATTGAAATGAACCCATTTAATCCCATTGTTGCTGTAAGCATAAAATTTGCACACGCATCATAGTCTTGTTTTTGGCTCATCAATACAGGAGATAACTCAATAAGGGTAGTCAATAAAGACTCTGCCCATTTGTCCATTATTATATTATTCTCACATACTGTAAGATATTGCTCTAATATATGAGCATAAGTATCTACAATACCATTTGCAACTTGCTTTTTAGGCAAAGAATAAATAGTTGTGGGATCTAAAATGGAGAATTTAGGATATCCATATTGATTATGAAAAGCAAATTTCTCCTGAGTTTCACGTCTTGATATTACTGCTCCATTATTCATCTCCGAAGCTGTAGCTGGTAGAGTAAGAACAGTCCCAAAAGGAATTGCAGCAGGCACTTTTGAAGGATCAAGCAAAAACTCCCAAGGATCACCTTTATAATTTATTCCGGCAGCAATAAACTTTGTCCCATCTATAATAGAACCCCCTCCTACTGCAAGCAACATATTCACACCCTCCTCCTGGCAGATATGCACAGCCTTCATAAGAGTTGAATAATCAGGGTTAGGCTCAATGCCTCCAAATTCAATTATATCGTAACCTTTTAAAGCCTCTTTTACCTGCTCGTAAACACCATTCTTAAAAATCGATCCCCCTCCGTAAGTAATCATTACTT
The DNA here is from genome assembly GCA_964649555.1 of uncultured Muribaculaceae bacterium. Classification (GTDB taxonomy): domain Bacteria; phylum Bacteroidota; class Bacteroidia; order Bacteroidales; family UBA932; genus Egerieousia. The sequence goes on along the minus strand of CAZYQA010000235.1, from coordinate 1,230 downwards.
TTGAGCCTTGCGGAATCTCTTTATTCAATTTTGATATTTGACCTTTACCAAAGATCAATTTTACCGGATTTTGAAAAACAAAATTATTCATAAAAAATTATATTTTGGATTTAACTATATCTGTAATCATTATTTTATGTTCTGGAGTAACTCTTCTGGAATCCCTCATTTTTTGTGCCGTCTTTTTGAGTACCGAGTTGGGAAGATTGGAACTTGATAAAAACTTAAATAAATCAGAGGGAAATTTAGCACCTAATGTAGCTAAAAGCCATGCAACAGCCATATCTACGTAATAATTATCCCTAAATTTAAGATTATTTATATAGGTAAATATTTGCGACAAATACTCCTGTTTCACAAACTGAGAAAGCATTAAAATAATAGCAAACCTATTACGAAACTCATCATCACTATTTATATTATTAGATATAAGCTCCCACGCCATACCCGGCTCTTTTTTAAGCCAAGTGGACTCCCCACAAAAAATATCACACACAGCCCAGTTATCTATAAGAGGGATAAATTTATTATAATATGACAATTTCTCATCTACAGAGAAAGCCCCTTTAGCTATCACAATACCTAAAACCATTATCTCCTCATAATAAACATATACCTTATTACTATCAATATAACTATTAACAAAAGCTCTTGCATCAGTATTTAATACCTGCTTTGCAATCTCTCTCAAATGCGGAACAGTTACCCCTATCAGAGTATTATTATTTGTTGGGATTAAGCCTTGCGAAAACTCTTTATAATTGGCTTTTACCCTATTAAATATCTGCCTTTTAATACCAAAGCCGGAAAATTCCCACTCTATCAACCCCCTTTTCACTTCAGCCCCCCATCTATAGTTACCATAACCTTTTTCTGATTTTGGAATAACCCTATGGCAAGGGATTATCAATGAGATGGGATTTGATGCAACAGCAGAGGCAACCGCTCTAACAGCTCGCTCATTCCCGGCCATCTCAGCTAATCCCGAATAAGTAACCGTTACCCCAAAGTCTAAAGAGAAAAGGGTTTCCCAAACCTTTAATTGCAACGGAGTCCCTTTAAGAGCTAATTTATCCCACCCAAATTTATGCTTATCAAACAATTCATCAAATTTGTAAATTATATTCTCCACTCTCATTAAAGGCATATCAGGATATGTCATGGTGATATTATTCAGTGTCACATCTAGAGAATTATCAATAAACTCTAGAAAAATAATCTTATTGTTTA
>CAZYQA010000234.1:1507-4243 GCA_964649555.1 uncultured Muribaculaceae bacterium | reverse complement strand
TTCATGGTTCTTCTTAAATAAAGGGCTTACTTTGATTTGTGTTTTAGCTTTCTTATCTTCAAATCCTTTATAAGTAACAGCTCTATCGGTAAGCCCCTCTTTCATATTATCAAAATGGTAACTTACACCCAAAGTATATTTATTTCTCTCATTAATTTGATCTTGAAACATTAGGTTTGTAAAAATCACATTTTGATGCCCGCCATAATTTTTGAGACCAAAAGAGGAACCCATATTATAATAGCTATAATCTGCTACCAAAGCAAGGTTTTTAGAGTTGTCAGCATTCAATGGAATACCCACTTTTAAATATCCACCAGCTCCTAGATTATCAATTTGAGATCCCCAGATACCTTTCTCATAGCCTTCACCAAGCTCTCCTTGCTGAATTGTCTCCGAGAAATTTCTATCATTCATCCCCTTTTTAAATCCCATCTGTCCACCTAATCTTTCATCCATATAAAATTTAGCGCCAAATCTCACCTGTACTCCATTTTCAGCCATATACAACCAACGGTTATCAAAATTTATCTGCTTAGTTTTAGGCTCATCTCTAAATCCGTCATGGTTTCCATCATGCTCTTTAGTATCTATTGACCCATGAGCAAGAATAACCGTGCTCCACTTATCATTCAATGCTAATGAAGATGCAATATTTGCCTCTGTTCTTAAATTAGAATTTAGAAAAAGATTAAGAAAAAATGGGTTCTCTGCAGTTGGCTTTCTATGCTCAAGATTAATTTGCCCTGTAATAGCCTCTAAACCATTAATTACAGATGAAGGACCTTTAGCTATCTGAATACTTTCAAGCCATTGCCCCGGTATATAAGATAATCCGAATGGAGATGCCATCCCTCTCATAACAGGTCTGTTTTCATCCAGCATTTGAGTATAGCTCCCCGACAATCCCAATAGTTTAATTTGTCTTGCGCCAGTTACAGCATCAGAATACCCTACACTTACACTCGCTGAGTTTTCAAAGCTCTCTGCCAGATTACAACAAGCCATTTTACATAAGCCTGCGGCAGAGATCACCTCTGTCCTTATGGGAGTCATTTTAGATAAGTAGTTTCCCTCCTGCTTTCCCGTAACAACAACAGAACTCAGTTCATTTTCTTGTTTTAGTGTAAACTCAATATTATTTTTATTAACAACCTCAGCACCATTTTTTACAACAACGATAGTATCTCTTGAGTACCCTATAAAAGAGGCAATTAATGTAATATCATTACTCTTTTTTACTTTTATATTAAATGCACCATCAATATCTGCTTCCACAGCAGACTGACCTTCAAGCCAAGCTACAGATGCAAAAGATGCAGGCTCTAATTTTCCTGATTGAGATTTAAAAAATACTTTTCCTTTAAGTTGCTCAGCATTAGCAACCGCGACAATTCCAAGCATTATGCTCAGAAACAATATTATTTTTTTCATTATAGTTTCATTATTAATTATTAAATAAAATAAACCACACCAAGTGCAGCTCAGAATAAATAATAATGAACTCTATATTATAATTGTGCGATTAAATATATGAAGGGGATTATCAGAGAGACGCAGCTTCCGATAATCTAAAGTACGCTCAACATTTACATTTACTGCCTCTTCTAATGATATATCATTTAGAATAGATGCAATAAAAAACAGATCTTGCTGAACAGGTAAGATATTTATTGAATTATCTTCAAATGTTTGATCAGAAGTAACAGTGTAAACCACTGTATTACAACATTTATCATTATGATTATTATCACTTGAAGAACATCCGCAATTAGAATGCTCGTGAGAATGAGAATAAACATGTCCCTCTCCATCTAGATGAGAATGAAGAGCTTCACATGAAACTTCACCATATACAAGAACTACATTTTGAGTACCATCTTTGTTACATTTATGTATACCATATCCCATTGTTGAAGCTAAGTACAATAGCCCAACAACAGCAATTAGTAAATATGATAGTATTTTTCTCATGTCACTCACCCGCAAAAATATATTTTTTTTGTTACATTTGCAAACTGACATTAAATAAATTAAAATGAAAAGTTTCTTTAAAACCCTTTTGGCCGCATTTTTAGGCTGTGTTGTAGCACTATTTTTATCGTTTTTCATATTCATTGGGATTATTGGCTCACTAGCAGCAATTTCATCAGAGGATAAAACGGCACTTCCGGCAAAAGCAATCTTAAGAATTGACACTTCTATTCCAATTACAGAGCAGAATACAGATGATCCATTTGCTTCATTAGCATCATTTGACTTTGAATCTGACTCAAAAACTTATGGAATATTCTCTTTAACAAGTGCGATTGAAAAAGCTGCAGAAGACCCTGCAATTAAATTTATATACTTAAATGCAAAGGGTATGAATGCAGGAATGGCACAAGTAGAAGAATTAAGAAACGCTTTACTTAAATTCAGACTATCAGGAAAACCGATAATAGCTTATGGTGATAATTATTCACAAGCAGATTACTATTTATGCTCTGTAGCAGATAAAGTTTATGTAAATAATGAAGGATCTGGAATTTTTACAGGACTAAATATGAACATGATGTTTTTCAAAGATTTATTAGACAAACTTGGAATCAATGTTCAACTTATAAGACATGGAAAATATAAAGCTGCAGCTGAACAATTTATCGCAAATAATATCAGCAAAGAGAATTACCAACAAAACAAAGAGATGGTTGATTCTATTTGGGAAACTTGGGTAAATAGCATAAGCGAAAGCAG
>CAZYQA010000234.1:242-1497 GCA_964649555.1 uncultured Muribaculaceae bacterium | reverse complement strand
AGAGGTATTGAGGCTTCAAAATTTAATCAGTTAGTTGATAATTTAGAATTATGGGATGCTCAATCATTAAAAGATAATAATATCGTAGATGATATATATACAAGAAGTGAGTTTAGCGAACAACTTTGTACATTATTTGATGTTAAAAAAGAAAAAGATCTGAAAGCTGTATCTATCGGAACTTATGCCAAAGCTAAATTGAAAGTAAATATGAAAGCTAAATCAAAAATAGCAGTAGTATTTGCTGATGGTGAAATTACAATGAACAGCACAAAAGGATTATCAGTAAAGAGATACTATCCTATATTGAATAAAATAAAAACTGATTCTACAATTAAAGCTGTGGTTTTAAGAGTAAACTCACCGGGAGGAGATGCGCAAGCTGCCGAGATTCTTAATAATGAGATCCAACTTATTAGAAAAAATAAACCGGTAGTTGTAAGTATGGGAAACTATGCGGCATCAGGAGGATATTGGATTGCTGCAAATAGCGAGAAAATTTATGCAGAAAACACTACCCTTACAGGATCAATAGGAGTATTCAGCCTATATGCCAGCTTAGGTGGAGCTGCAAAAAAATTATTAAGCATCAATAATGTAAATATCGGTACAAATAAGAATTCCGATATGATGAATGGTATTACTCCGCTTAATGATGCTCAAATAAAATACACTGAAAAATTTGTTGAGAAAATATATGTGGATTTCACAAATCTTGTTGCTAATGGGAGAAATCTTGATGTTAACTATGTAGATTCGGTTGCACAAGGTAGAGTTTGGACAGGTGCACAAGCACAACAACTTAAACTGGTAGATGAAATAGGTGGCTTAAACGATGCAATTGCTTATGCTGCAAACTTAGTATCACTGGATAATTACAGATTAGTGGAATATCCTAAGATTAAAAATACTATTGAGAAACTTATGGAATCATTAAATGAAAGTGCTTCAAATGCAAAAGCTTTTAGTAACCCATATTATTTAATTGAGACAGCCTACGGTAAACTCAAAGAAGAATCAGGTATAACTACATATGCTAGAATACCTTATATATATGAATTTAACTGGTAAAAACAGATATAACTAAAACTTTATTGGTTTTATCCGTAACCCTATATTTATTATCAACTCTTAAGCCCGGTAAACAGATAATCTCGTTTGCCGGGTTTGTTATTACCGGGCATCTGGGTTTGAATAAATTATCAACCTTTATATCTGTAAAGAAATCAGAGAGCTTTTTATTCTTTTTCATTCC
>CAZYQA010000234.1:0-232 GCA_964649555.1 uncultured Muribaculaceae bacterium | reverse complement strand
AAGGAAATTCAAGATTCTCAGCATTCAGATATTGTATATTTACATCCTTATTGATTATGATATTTGAATACAAATCTATATTATTATCAATAATATTAAAAGAGAGTATCATCTCTCCAAACCTAATATCCAATGCTGTATTTAAATTATTAATATTGACAGGTGATGGAATAACTAATATTTTATTATCATATAATTTCAACTCACCTCTCTCTACAACCAGGATAAAATT
>CAZYQA010000233.1:0-4272 GCA_964649555.1 uncultured Muribaculaceae bacterium | reverse complement strand
ATTCGCTTGAACCGTCATTCTTAGATACAGCGCCATTTAATTTTATTAATCGTAATAAGATCTGCAACATTATTAAGAAAAACCATCTGATTAAATGGCGCTGTATCTAAGAATGACGGTTCAAGCGAATAGCCCAATTTATTTATAATAATTTTCAAAAACCTATTAGCTTTTGCGAAAGCTGAAATTCCATATCCAGCTGGACAACTAGTCTTTAGTTCTCCCTCTGTTATCACTCTTGCATTTCTACCAATTAATTTTAATGCCCCATCAATAATTTCAGTTTCATTAAGTATAAAAATTGTATCACCTGATAATTTAACTGCAGCTGGGAAGACCACAAAATCAAAGTCGGCAGCAAAATCCATTGATCTAATAAGATCACCTTGCAAATCTGAGCTTACATATATTTTATCACCCAGCAAATCTCTAATTTTAGAAACATTCGCTAAATTCCAAAATCTACTAATACCTAAATAAAAGGTACAAGATATTCCTGCAGAAGAAATAGAATGAATAACCTGTTTAGCTTGATAAATATTAACCCCATCTTCAATTGTTACATTGAATTTATAAGCAGGCTTATTCTTCCCCAAAATATTAGCATAACCTATTAGCTTTTTATTATTACAAGTCAAAGGCAAGGTAATAGGGAGTGATTTCTCTCCTATGCTATTAAAAAATGGATTCTTTTTTTCTATTTCAAGAGCAAATCCTGCAGGCAAATCATATTCGCCATTATTATTATATATTCTCATAACTCCTACTTATTAGCAAACTCTTCAGATTCTTTATATAGTTCCATCTTTTTTTGAAGATCAGAGTAAAGGATATATGCATTAACACCGTCTTTATCTAATTTTTTTAGAATTGTTAAAATTTGATTCAGCATACCTCTATCTTCATAATTACTTAAGCCAGTAGACATATTATTACCAGAATTAGAATTAATAGGATAACCCCCAGTTGCAAATCCTGTAGCCATCAAGGCTTGCATATTTAACTGCCCAGCTGTACCTGATTTTTGAGCATTATCAATAATATCTAGAATTGGCCTAATAGTTGGATTTTTCACCGATTGAGCCGAAGCAATAAACTCTTCCCCATTTTCAGAGACTAATAGAGATGGATTCTGAATATAACCACGATCAGAACCTCTATCTTTCGCCTTAAACATCCTCCCATCTTGCTGCCTTTGTACATCTATATACCCTCCTTCTTCTTTACCTGTTACAACTCTTGTTTGATTACTAGAAGAGGATGAAGCTCCACCAAGTGTCATATTTTTAATTTTCTTTCTTTCTGCGTTGGCTGAAACAATTTGCGCTGCACCTGTAGCTGTTAACATTGCAGCTGCTACAGCACCAGCAATAGGCCCCATTTGAGCAAAACCCTGCATAATTGCAACTGCCGTATTTGCTACAATTTCAGAAACTTTAATTGCAAAATTTACATCTGCATATTTCTTTTCAATATCAAGTTTCTTCTGAGCTTTTTCATGCTCTAACCTTTCCACCTCCTCAGCATTATCACCAGCAGCTTGAATCATTGCATCATACTTCGCATCAACACTATCAATCTCTGCTTGTTGTAATGCTTGAACTGCATTACTTGCCATTCCTGCAAATTGATCATAGTACGCTTTTGCTTTGTTCATTTTCTCATTGAACATGGCTTTATCGTATTCATCCTGAGTAATAGCTTCAGCATCTAAGAGATTTTTAAGATTAGCCATTCTTACTTGAAATTCTTCATTCCAAGTTGCAACTCCTAACTGTTGCCTTAGAGAAAACCTTTGATTTTCAAAATCTAAGATCATGTTAGTTTTTGCTTGCTCATAAGCCTCATCAAGCCCAAGCGTTGACAACCCCTCTTTTTCAAGTAGTTCCTTTCGAGCTATATATGTTTGCTCAAGTGCCTTTAATTGCATCTCTTGCAACTGAGCCTCAGTAATTAGCCCCATATCTGCCCTAAATTGCAATTCTTGAGCAAGGGCACTTTTCATTATAGCAGCTCTTTTTTCAGAGGTATCCCTCTCTAACTGCACGACATTCTCTGAAGATGCTTCTAAAGCAGCTTTCTTTAGATCATTATTATGAAGGTTTAAATTATATAAATCATCATGATAAGAACCTGCAAGATTTAACCTATCATTAGTTAATCTCTCATCAAGATATAGAAGTGCAACATTATATTCCTCCTGAGAGATTCTCATCTCATTCAATTGCATTAGCAACTTATGCTTTTGAGAATTATATGATGCTTCTACAATCTGCACATAATTATCATATTTTTCTTTTGCCCCAGCAATCATTTGAGAATCTATATTGCGTTGCTTCTCAAATAAAGCCATTTCCTCTGCAACTATTTTATCAGAAATCTCCTTCCTAAGAGTTTCATCTTTAATTTTCTTCAATCTACTCTTGAGTTCAGATATCAATTTAATAGAAAATAATTTCTCTTCTTCTAATATTCTAACATTTTTCTCGGCATCCGACACTAGTATTTTTGTATTATTAATTTTTATCTGATTCAACCTTATAGTATGCTCCTGTTGAATCGTATTTGTCAGATCCTCTATATCTTTTTTTTGAGCATCTAAAGCTTTTTTTGAAGCTTCCTTTGCTTCTGTGTCAAGTTCTTTTTTAAATGAATGCTTCTTCTCAAGCATCCTCCGTGTTTTATCATTAAATTCTGTTTCACGGCGAAAAACATCAGCTTCTAATTCTGCTAACATCCTTTCAGTCTCAGCTGTATTTTCTGCCCTAGCTGCTTCTATTTGTGCAATCCTTAATTTTTCTTTAGCAAGTTCCTTATTAATCAACATTTGTTGCTCTTCTAAAAAAAGAGCCTCTTCCATAAATTTATATCTTTCTTCTGCAGAATATTTTTCTTTATTATTTGCTTTTGCCCTCAAATCCGAGACTTCAAGAGCTACCTTACTATTCTCCACGATCATCTTGCGTTCATCTTTTGCAAGCTGTTGCTTCTCCTTCTCTAATTGAATAGACTCCTGAGACTTTTTATTTAATTTATCAATGCCAGGGATAAATGATAAAATAGATCCTAAAAACTTCATAGTTGCTGCAGCACCATCAATCAAAAACCCTACAACTTTTTGAAGAATATTTAATAAAAAATCTAATAATACTTTAAATGGAGCTAATACCTGATTAAGTTTATTTGCTGCCTCTTCAGATGAGTTTATAGCTTTTTTAAATGCGATAAATGCCCCAACTATAACCATAATTACTGCACCAACTGGATTCGCAATTAAGGCTTTTAAACTTTGAGCAACTCCCATTACAGCACGAGCTGCAGAACCTGCTGGATTATTCATCCCTAATAAGACATCTATAGTTGATTTGCCCGCATTAGCTGTTATACCCATTTGAGTTTTTACAGCTTGCAATTCTTTCTGCAACTTAGCATAAGCCTCTGGTGAAGCTGAAGCTGAAGTATTGTTTAATTGATTTTTTAATTCACCAGCCTTTTTCCTAAGCTGAGTCATTGTCATATCTTCATTTTTAAGAGAAGACGTTAAATCTTGATGTTTTTGCTTATTCTCATCAATAGACCTATTATTAGCGTTAATCTGTGCTTGATAATCAGAGCTATTTTTCGTAGCATCTTGTAGCGACTTCTTTAAACTATTATATTCATCAGTATTCTGCTTGCCATTTTTCTCCATTTTCTCCATAGCAGAATTTAGTTTTGAAACCTCTTTTTCTGATTCTTTATATTGCTTATTTAACTCTTTATTAGCACTACTTAGCCTTTTAATTTCCTGGCTAGTTCCAATAATCTCTTTTTGCGCCTTAGACGCATCGAGATCAAGAATCATTTTTATATTATCATTATTTAATTTTGCCATATTGATAGTGTTAACTGTAAGTTTAGTTCATTATAGATTCTCTCTTCAACTTCTCTTTTAAATCCACTTATTAAGGTTGGCCTCGTTTCGCCGTATAATACGCCCCATATAACTCTATTATATAGCGCAAGATTCCTCCTTAATCCCATATCACTTTTCCTTTCATTAATCTCTAAAAACCTCAAATATGTTAAATAATTTAGTTCCATTTTACAACGCATACCATCACCATATATTGATATATTGTGAGATGAAATATTATTAAATAAATTACCTGTTGCATAGAAATTTTCTCTTACAACTTTTGCTTGTGTATCTAATATTTTTGCTGAATCTCGCTTTAAAATCCTATCAACAAATTGTCTTTTAAGTATGCTATCAGAAATCATATCAACTAA
>CAZYQA010000232.1:0-4311 GCA_964649555.1 uncultured Muribaculaceae bacterium | reverse complement strand
TATAAAAGAAGTGAAGTTTTTTGTATCATTAGGTTTTTTATTGTAAAGATAATTTTATTTAATAAGCTAAGAAAATATTGATGAAGAAAGTTATTATCATTGGAGGATCTTCAGGAATAGGAGAAGGAATGGCATATATCTATGCAAGAAAGGGTTATAAAGTGTGTATAGCATCTAGGAGAGAGGACAAATTAAAAGAGGTAGCGGATAAATTTCCTGAAAATATTATTTATGAGAGAGTAGATGTAAGCTATCTTAAAAGAACTGATACCAGCCAGCCATTTGGAGCATTAGATGGATTTGATATGATGATAAACAGATTGGGAGAGGCAGACCTGATAATTTATTGCTCAGGTGCAGGAGAGCAAAATACAGTATTAAATATTGATAAAGAGCTAAATACGTGCAAAGTAAATATAGAGGGCTTTATGGTGGTGGCTAATAAAGCGGTGGAATATTTTGCAAGTAAAGGGGATACGGCTATAAAACCTTCCTTTGTAGTAATTTCATCGGTAGCAGCATTGCGCGGAATGGGTATTTCAACATCATATTCTGCATCTAAAAGGTTTCAACTCAGCTATATGGAGGGGCTCTCTCAATATGTTCATAGAAATAAAATCAGAGCAAATCTGTGCTCAATATTGCCGGGGTTCGTAGCAACAGATTTTATATCAAATCATAAATATCCGTTTATAATGAGCAGAGATTATGCCTCTAAACAAATTGTGAGGGTAATTGATAGAGGAAGATTTATTACGATTGTAGATTGGAAATGGCAGTTTTTATGCTTTATCTGGAGGCTTGTTCCGGGATTTATCTGGAGAAGATTGAGTATATTTGCGTGATTTTATTTTAAGACTATGCAAAACACTATAAAAGAAGATCAGATTCAAAACATAATTGAAGAGATTTTTAATAAACATAAAGAGAACTATATTCAAGGAAAAGTTGCAGATTATATCCCGGCGCTTGGTGATATTGATCCTAATCATTATGCAATTTCTATTGCTACTGTTAGTGGGAAAACATACAATATTGGGGAGTACAATAAAAGATTCAGCATACAGAGTATATCTAAAGTGTTCACTTTGGCAATGTTGGCTAATAAGATGGGGGAGGATATCTGGAAGCATGTTGGGAAAGAGCCATCGGGAAACTCTTTTAACTCTCTTGTGCAGCTTGAATATGAAAAAGGGATACCCCGCAATCCGTTTATAAATGCAGGAGCATTAGTAATCACAGACAATTTATTGAATTATTGTAGAAATGTGAAAGGGGACTTGCTCAATTATATAAGAGGGTTGAGCGGAGTGAATGATATTGAATTTGATTACGAAGTGGCCGAATCTGAATATGAAACGGGAGAGAGAAATAAAGCTCTGGCACACCTTATGAAAAGTTTTAATAATTTTAATAATAGTGTGAAAGAGGTGATATACCTTTATTGTCACCAATGTAGTATAATGATGAATACAGAGGAGTTGGCCAAATCATTTCTTTTCTTAGCAAACGGTGGTATAAACCCCTTAAACAATAAAGAGGTTTTATTACCAAGAATGGCAAAAAGGATAAACGCATTGATGCTCACTTGCGGATTATATAATGAATCGGGAGAGTTTGCATATAGAGTGGGTATTCCGGGGAAGAGTGGAGTAGGAGGGGGAATAGTAGCAGTGATACCGGGATATATGACAATAGCAGTCTGGAGCCCACCACTAAATAGTAATGGTAACTCTGTGAGAGGGATAGATACCCTGAGTGATTTCACAACAGAGCTAGGTATAAGTGTATTTTAATAAATGATTATATAATGGATTTCAGATTATTAGTATTTAAGAGTGTAGCTGAGAATTTAAGTTTTACAAAGGCTGCAAATGAACTCTCTATATCGCAGCCGGCTATTTCCAAACATATTGCGGAGCTGGAATCTTCATATAAAGTTGTATTATTTGACAGGCAGGGGGGAAAAATATCACTAACCCACGAGGGGGATGTTTTTCTTAAACATGTGCGTAAAATACTTGGATGCTACGATGATCTGCAGGCAGATATAAGTATGATCAGCGGAAATTTTGCGGGAGAGATAAAATTGGGTGCCAGCACCACAATATCTCAATACTTATTACCTCCATTATTGGCAGATTTTATAAAAAAATTCCCATCAATAAAAATTACCTTATCAAGTGCAAATTCTCTGCATATTGAAGATATGATTGATGCTCATGAAATAGATCTTGGAATGGTGGAAGGGGATAAAAAAAGACACAATCTGAAATACTCTTTTTTTTCAAAAGATGAATTGGTATTAGTCACCTCATCGGATAATAAATGTAATGATTCAATCACCTTGGAAGAACTTAAATCACTGCCACTAATATTAAGGGAGGCCGGATCGGGAACACTAGAAGTGATAGAGAAAAATTTATCTGATGTAGGGTATGATATTAGAGATTATAATGTGATATTAAATATAGGTAGCACAGAGGGAATCAAGAGATTTTTGGAAAGAGATAAGAACTGTTTTGGTATCGTATCTGTTATATCGGTAATAAATGAAATAAAAAACAATAAAATAAAGATTGTAGATATAGAAGAGGTTGATATAAATCGAGAGTTTTCATTTGTTAGCAGGCATGGTGGCACTTCCGAGAGAGTAGATAAATTTATCAACTTTGCTAATACTTGGCTCAGAAATAATATGTTATAACTTATGGTTATAAGCTATAAATAAATAATATGGGGCTCTTTAGCCCGATGGACATACTTTTGCATAGAAAACATTTCATAATAATGAAAACATTAATTTAGTATGTTCAAATTAACAAGCGTAAGCAAAATATTATTCTTTATACTTTTAATTGCATCTGTCTTTGTATCACCTGCAATAGCACTATTCGGAGGTATATTATTAGCACTCTCGATAGGTGCCCCTTATGAAAAAAAGGTGAAAAAAGTATCGAAATACCTTTTACAAGTAGCTGTTGTCGGGCTGGGTTTTGGTATGAACTTGCATAGCTCAATGGCAGCAGGGAAAGAGGGGATAGAGTTTACCATTATTTCTGTAGTGGGAGTGATGGTTTTAGGATATTTTATTGGTAAATGGTTTAAGTTATTACCTAAATTAGCCTATCTTATCTCTGCAGGTACTGCAATATGTGGAGGTAGTGCAATTGCTGCAACAGGGCCCGTGGTAAAGGCCGATGATAACGAAATGAGTATATCTTTAGCGGTTATCTTTACACTTAATGCCATTGCATTATTCATTTTTCCACCTATAGGGCATTGGCTTGGATTAACTGAACATCAATTTGGAGTTTGGTCTGCAATTGCAATACATGATACTAGCTCGGTTGTTGGAGCAGCATCCATTTATGGAGAGGAGGCTTTGAAAGTAGCCACTACAATTAAGCTGACAAGAGCACTTTGGATTATTCCACTCTCTTTAGTATCTATCCTTATATTCAAGAAGCATAATAAGAATATGGGTGGGGAGAAAACAAAAATCTCGATACCATGGTTTATATTTTTATTCATTCTGGCGATGATATTCAATACTTATGTTCCGCTACCCCAATGGTTAGGAGATATAATCAAGTTGTTATCTCATAAATCATTATCTGTAACACTATTTTTAATAGGGTGTGGTTTATCAATAGGTGCAATAAAACAAACGGGTGTAAAACCTGTATTATTAGGAGTTACGCTATGGGTAATAATCTCTGTAGTATCTTTGTTTGTGATATTGTAAATTATTGTTTTTTATACTAATTTTACATAGGTATGTATTTTTAGTAGAGATCATAGAATGAGAATAATTTTTATACTTATAATATCAATATTTTGGAATACAGATATTGTGAAAGGAGAAGAAGTAAATAGGGATAGTATTGTGAGCGCGTTAAAATTGGCCTATCAACGTGATCAGGCTCCTCGTAAGATTATAGATAGTTTAATGCGGCTTGGAGTTACAGATGGTAATAAATACCTTCCGGCAATAAAGCAACAAGAAGAAGCTGATATAATAAATCTTAAATTAGCACTCCCTATAATAGATACTATATATAAATTGGGATTATACGATTTGGATACAATTGCATATAAGTCGTGTTGGATAATAATACAGCATGCTCCTAATGATATATTATCTAAATACGAATCCTTTATAAAACAATTGGTTATAAGAGATCTCATCTCTAAGCAATCATACATGGCATATACAGATAGACTTCGGGTGCGCAATTCAAGAGCTCAAATATATGGACCATGCAAAAAAATGGTCTACCGAGCTAAAGGGAGCTGCAAGTGATTTTG
>CAZYQA010000231.1:0-4312 GCA_964649555.1 uncultured Muribaculaceae bacterium | reverse complement strand
ATGGCTATAAGGCGTTCGCGTGCTAATGGAGAATCTTTGGATGGCTATTTATTTATACCTGTAATTGATCCTTTAAACTCTATTGCCAGAATAAAATTACAATATGGAGAGGATGTTGATGTTGATAATGAGAAAAATTATTGGGAAAACTGCATCGATTTTGTTTTCTCGGTTGATTCTGTTATGCGTCCAGATTCTTTATTCTTTGTAAATACTATTCATAAATATTTTGCAGTAGTAGATTTTCTCTCTACGAAGAAAGAGACTAAGGACAAGAAAATATTCTCTATAGGAGAGGGATTTGCTGGGGGATTAGCAATTGCGTCTGCTGTTGCTGATAGGAGAATATCTGCAGTGTCTGTTTATAACCCTTATATTGATGATTTATTTATTAGCAGCGGTTCAAATTTTAAATTGCCAAGATTTATCAAGTCTCTTGATGTTCCGATATTACTGGGTATGGGATTGCAAGATAGTATAGCTGTTCCAAGATCTCTTTTTGAAATTTATAATGCAGTTAAAGCATCTAAAGAGTATTTTATTTATCCATTAAATTCGCAAGAACCTCAAAGTTCTTGGGATTTATTGCAAAATAATTTTTTAAGGAAGTTTTAAGAAGTTATTTTACTTTTTTTAGAATAAAACGGCTTGCCATTTCGGTTCCTTCTGCGATTGGCTTTTTATTATTATCCAGCATAACTAAGTTATCATTATCGATTTTATAGTATGTTATCTGATTGTCTTGATTCTTTAAGGCTATAATATTACCTTCAATTGTATATGTGCCTTTCTCTGCCACATGTGAATCTCTATCAATATAATCCATATTGAGGGTATAGCTTGAGTTATCGTTTATAGATAATTTCGTCTCTATGCCGGGGCAGTCTGCAGCAGGTAATATGCCTGAATATACACCAAGATACTTTATTGAACTATTAGTTATGTGATGAACTGTTCCTATAATATATGTTTCAAATACCGCCTGCTCTTTGCCGTCTTTATATAAGAATAACCTTTCACCTCTGATCTGGTATGAATTGATATTATTTAACATATAAAAAAACGGATGCTCATACTCCAACATCGGACATTCAGCCATTGATGCGCCAACGATATCAATACTTATCCCTTTTTTACTAAATAGAGAATATTTTCCAAAGTATTTATTACATGTAGCAGTACCGTTTACTAATGAATCTTTTGGTGAAAAAAGAATTGTAAAATTATCCCCTTCAGTGAAAACACTGTCGGGGTAATTATACATACTAATCATTTTCCATACATTTTTGTCCAGAGTTTTATTAGTACAACTTGTAAAAAATCCAAGTGATATTACAATTAAAATTAATAATCTCTTCATTATGTTTTTTATATAATAAACAATTTGTATGGAAAATGTTCAGTTTATTTTGCTTTATTTGGCACATCTAGTTTTAGATGCGGATTTTGTCCTGATAATCTATTAAGTGTTACAGCAACAAGAATAGCAATAATTGCAAGACCGATAAATAAAAGCTCTGCATTAACAGCGGATCTTACATCTACCTCAGGATTGCCAGCAAATTTAACTTGTGTGCTCTCTATAATAAATCCTACAATGATCGGAACAGCTAGTAAACCCATGTTTTGTATCCAGTAAATAAGAGAGTAAGCAGTACCCAGGTTCTTTTCAGGTATAATTTTAGGAACTGATGGCCACATAGCTGCAGGTACTAAAGAGTATCCTACTCCTAAGATTGCAATACCTAAATATCCGAAGAATGGCAATCCCGGAGCAAATGCGATTATAAGATGAGCTCCCAATACCATTGCTGCTCCAACAATCATAAATCTTGTTGCATTCCCTTTTCTATCTACTAAACTACCAAATAGTGGAGTAAATAACATTGTGCAGAATGGAATCATCGAAACCATGATTGACGCAACTTCTACATCTATCTCAAAACGAGGAATTACAATTGATGTTGCAAATCTTCTGAAAGCTATGATACATGAGTAGAAAAATACACAAAGAAGAGAGATAAGGATAAAGTATTTATTCCCAAGAATATTAAATATATCTGAGAACTTAAATTTATCATCTTTATTGATAGGTTTATTCTCTAGTTTTGCCTCTTCTTCCGTTTGTTTGTCAAATTTTGTGTCGAACATTACAAATACAGTCCATACTATTAAAGCAACTACCATTAATAGCATTCCAACATAAGTTGGCTTGCTTGTTTCTGCATAAGGGATAAATGTTGCTCCGTCTCCTAGGTTTATCAAGCGTGGTACAACTAGCAAAGCAGTTGCAGTACCTAAACGTGCAAAAGCAAGTTGTAGACCCATGGCAAGAGCCATCTCTTTATTCTTAAACCATTTTGCAATGGAACGTGTGACAGCAACGCCTGCAATTTCACTTCCTAATCCGAATATTGCACATCCCAGATAAGCTACTGCAAGAGAAGGCTTGTCAAACATTCCTGCTAAAAGTGTTCTTAAACTGCTATTTGCAAAACTTTCAGATATTCCATAAACTACTATTAATGAGCCTATGACCATCAATCCTACAAAAAGAGATCCGGTAATTCTTACACCCCATTTATCTAGAAGCATACCGCAAATTACCAATCCGCCCCACACACATAATAAAGAGTATGCCCCTCCGTACATTCCATAATCGCTGGAAGACCATGCTAAATCCAGCAGCTCGGGTGTTTTGAAGATGTGCCCTATTGTTGTAAAAATATCATCAAAGAAGTATGATGCAAACATTGGAATGGATAAACAAATAAGTACAATCCACCTTGCGCTCGGGGAGTTCTTTAATAAATGAATAGCTTTGTTCATAATAGTTAGTGTATTAAATAAGTTTGTTAGTTTAGTTTATTATATCGGTTTATTATTTTTTAATATTAGGTAATTCCAATCCGTATCCGTGTTTTTTATCTTCAGCTTTTAGCCAAAATCCTAAAATTGCAGCAAATACACCAAGAGATGCAAATATTAGCATTGGTACGGTGTAATTGTAATCTAGTGGATTTTGAACGTCTTTATTGCATACTGTTAATGCCCATCCGATAATCATAGGGAAAAGCATAAGTCCGATATTTTGAATCCAGAAGATTACCGAATATGCAGAGCCCAAGCAACGGTTCTCAACAAGTTTTGGTACAGAAGGCCATAATGAAGCCGGTACCAATGAGAAACTTACCCCTAATAATATAATGGCAGCATAGGCTACGTGGATAGTAAAATACTCTTCAGGGCAAATTGCAAATATCAGGTGACAACAAATCATAATTAAGGCGCCTAAGATAAGCATGGTTGCCCCTTTACCTTTTCTATCTAGGAAATTACCTAAAATAGGAGTTAGTAACATTGCACCGATAGGAAAATATGAGAAAATATCACTTGCTTCTGTACTGGAGATTCCTAAACGACACTCCAACATATTTGATGCAAATTTCTGGAATGGGAAAATTGCTGAATAATATAAAACGCAAAGTCCTGCAACGATGAAGAAAGTCTTGCTTGTAAATAATAATTTAAGATCTGTAATTTTAAATGGCTCTTCTGGTTCCTCTCCGCTATCGCCAATTTGTTTTTCAAGTTTTTTATCAAAAAGGAAATATATTGCAGCACAAAGTAAACCTATAAGTAATAAGCCTAATACAAAAAGAACCGGTTTGCTTAAATCCGGAGCAATAGTAGAGGCATTACTTTCATCCGAAAGGATACCTGCAATTCTTGGAGATATTCTGAATACGGCAAATACGCCAAGCCTTGCGATAGCCATCTCCAAGCCCATAGCTAATGCTAATTCTTTTCCGGTAAACCATTTAACAATACCTTTTGAAACTGTAATTCCGGCCATTTCAACACCGCAGCCGAAAATCATAAATCCTAAAGATGCTAGTTTTGCAGACGCCGGAAACGAAGTCCACCACGAATTCAACCAAGTCTCCAGACCGCTTCCCGCAAATGCAGGAGTTATGGCATAGTATTTCACTGATGCTCCTACTACCATTACAGCAGCAGATAGTAATGCTGTATACCTTACGCCTATTTTATCCAAGATAACTCCGGCAAAAATTAAGAATAAGAAAAATACGTTTAAGAAGTATTCCGAGCCGGCAAACATACCGAAATTCTCAGATGACCAACCCAAATCTGTTTCCAATAAACTTTTCAATGGAGACAGAACATCCACAAACATATATGCAAAGAACATCATTAATGATAATAGCACAAGAACGGTCCATCTAAATAAAGGGCGGTCTTTTAATAGTAAATTTGTATTCACAGATTAAATATTTTTAAGTTAATAAAC
>CAZYQA010000230.1:0-4373 GCA_964649555.1 uncultured Muribaculaceae bacterium | reverse complement strand
GATATTAAATGAAAATTTATTAGCTATAGGAACTATCATCTGTAAATTATTACGAGCTGAGAGTGAAGGTAGCTCGAAGTTTTGCTCGACTTGCTCTCCATTACTTGTTACATTACCAAAGTCTTTATTAAAGTCTCCATTTAGGTACAGGGTATTATTCAGATAACTCTTTTCTTTATTATTCTCTATTTTAATGTCCATATTTACTCTATCACTGCGCATAGCTGCATAGATACTCTCATCTATAACTATTGGCGCAGCCCCTGCTATATTCTGTACTGTTCTAGAGATGCCCTCGCTTTCTCTGTAGTCATGAGCATAGTTAGCATTTAGTTTTAGCTGTGTGCTTTCGTTTAGCTTAAAAAGGAAGTTAGAAGATAGTGCTTGAATATTGTTTTTTAGATAGAGATTTTCATCTAATGGTGGTAAGGTCGGAAGCTGTACCCCGATAATGGATGAAGCGACTGCTGTTCCGCCATACTGAGAGGTAAATTCTCTAGCTACATTATCACCTGTATTATTTGTCTTGTAGGTATTAATAGACTGCATCTTCTTTCCAAAGTACATAGCACTCAGTTCTCCTTTCCACATCCCTGGCTTATAACCACCTCCTGCTAAAATAGAGCCTGTCCACGTCCCTTTAGCCCCCTCTTTTAGGGTTATGTTCATCGCAGCAGCATCAGGTCGAGAGATTTCCTTTAGAACTTTTACGTGCTGGTGATTTTCATAAACATTTATGGAATGGATATCTCTGGCATCTATATTTTTAGAGGCAATAGAATAACGACCTCCTAGCATATCCAAGCCTTCTACATAAAGCTTTGAAATTTCTTTTCCTTGATATGAAATTTTTCCTGATTCTGCCACATCTACCCCTGGTAATTTTTTTATTATATCTTCTACCACTATATCATTAGCATCTATATACTTAGCTGCTATATAAGTAAGAGTATCTCCACCTCTTCTCATGGCTGGAATAACGGCTTCCACTACTGCTTCTTTAATCTTCAGAACCTTCTCTTTTACTTTAAAATTTAATGTCTGTGATTTATTAGTGATGAATCTAGTAGCAGCTTCTATATTTACAGCTGTAACAGTAATAGCTAGGGAATCTGCTCCAATTTTACCCTCTACCACGTATTCTCCTTTTTCATTAGTAGTGGTAAAAAGGTAGATACCACTTCGGCTCGTATTCTGCACTATCACATTAGCGAAATCCACCGCTTCGCCCTTGGTGGTAGTAACTACCCCCGAAATTTTGGTTTGAGCAGATACTGTTAAAGCACCTAAAAATATAAGTAGAGTAAGTACGATTGATTTCATAACGTATAAATATTTATGTGGTTATTCGAGTTCTAATTGAGGGTAATATTTTCTATTGGCTCTTAGGGTTGTCATATCAACCTCTTTGCCATTAATCGATAGTGACTGGAAGTTGCCATACCCCATATACATAGGATTAAACCAGCTGTTTTTTAGCAACTTTGCATTGTTTTTCCTCGTACTTTTGCGTACACTATGACGATTGGTGTTGTGCGGTGGTTTTATACTCTCACTATGCTTGTATATGTAGTCTTTTTGCGGTTTTGAAATACCTATCGCCCTCCAACTAAAGAGTCCCTCTTTCTCCTCTGCTTCCAATATCAAACCAGGAAGTCCACCCAATTTCCATGGTCCATAGCTAAATGGTATCTCGCTTGTGAACCATACGTTCCACACTCGACCACGTAACGTTATACTCGCACGATGACATTTATACCCCATTATCTCTTTGTTGCCAGGTAGCATTGCCCATTGTGCCTGATTAGTGGAGCTTTCCCAATACTGGTAATCCTCACTACCAAAGCGTTCCGAAACTAAACGTTGCTTTTGCTTCGGATAGGTAAAAACATCTAGGTATACTTTTCTCATATTATCATCAAACTCTGCCATATATTTAAACTCTTCGTTCGTTTTTAGAAAATGTAGATAATTCTCATAGCTCACACTATCCGAATACTCTGCATTGCGACTATAAAAGCGATTGAGCGTATCGCCAATTTGCAGCTCCTGCAGGTCATTATACTCTTTAAGCGGCTCAATATTCGATGCGAAAGTATAAAGATAAGAGACGTTAAGATACGATTGACCGACAACCTCACGAGTACTGAAGTTTCGATTGGCGGCAACTGGAATTAAGCCAGACAAATCAATATTCTTCATGCTGGCATTGGGACTGTCAGTATAGACTGCCATCTCTGCTCCCGAGACTTGGGCTACAATAGTCGAAATATTCATTATAAAACAAAGTAACACTAGTAGAGTTTTTAAGAATAATTTTACTAAGGGTGTGAAGTGAATTTGTGAAATATATTTCATGGGTATTTTATTTAATATAGAATTAATCGAGCAGTGGAAAATGAAAGTAATTATCTACCTTGACTATCAAGGTAGATAACCCTTATAAACTACTATTATCCGCAAGTGCAAAACTGATCTTTTAATGCTTCTTGAGCCTCTTTTGCTCCTTCAACATCTGAATAACCTCCACCAGGACCAATGCCATAATTTGCACTTCTATTATCTGAAGAGCTAGATGGACCATGGCAAGCGCAAACACAAACCCTACAACCACCTACAAGATGATTCATTTCGTTTTTATTGAGGATATCCTTTTCTATCTGATTTAATTTAAGCTTTTTCATTTTACAAAGTATTAAAATGTTATTATTACAATTATTTAGAATAAATTAAATAGCCCCACTTATAATTACAATCAAGCAATCATAAGACGAAGCAACTGACAATTGCCGACAGAAATTTTCTTATAAGCATATACCGAAGATAGGTATATACTCGTTTGTTTATTATTATGCTATCATTTCTCATATTTCGAAATTTTACTGAATGATACTTCTAAGCGCACTAGAGTTTTAGCGAACGAAAACGATAAAATCCTCCTGTTGTAAATATAGAGTAATTATTTTAAACTGCCAAATAAAATGTGTTAAAAATTTGCGAATTAGAAATATTTGTATATACAAGACTTTTTTTGTTGTGCAATAGCATTGTTAAAACTATACCATCCAAGGGTTTTTGTATGGATCATAATCAGTTTGAAAAGTTGCTAGTTACCAGTCCGTAACAGGTTGTTTATCTTCTGTTAGCTTTTTGGGAATTTGGGGATTCAATCTTAACTTTGAACTATCATTGAGCCACTTCATACTATCCTCATAGTCTCTCATACGCACTACACTTACATTATTTGCTGCAACTGTTTTAGATAGTTCATAAAGGGTAAGGCGCACCATATACTTTTTGAGGTTGTAATTACGTGGGTCGCAGTGTGTGATGTTATGACCTATGATTGGCATATCGCTATTATGATCGAGGATTGGTCTAAAGTAATACTCCGTCCAAGCAGGTCGATTGGTCAAAAAAATAGATATCGGTGCGATTGGTACCGATATCTGCATTTAAGGGTCAATATGTATTCAATAGTACCAATAGATACCGATATGGGCTTTCTGGATTATTGTTGGATATTTTTCCAATTACTAGGAAGGAGTTCGCGTAGATCTTTAGATTCAGCTTGGTAGCTGCTGATATTATCTATTACGTATCTTAACCATTCAGTAGGATTTACATCATTCGCTTTACACGTTCCTATGATGTATTCTTTGACAAAAGGCTACTGTTTCAGTATCCTCTTCTTTTAATTCAGGAAATTCTTCTTCTGTCCAATCACTTTCTTTAAGGAAAGCTTCTTCTTTATCAGATAGAAATTTATAAAATATAAATCCTAAAATATAATCCTTATACTAATTGGCTTCTATTTTAGAACGCATCTTATTTGCAGATGCCCATATTTTTGTTGCGAGTTGCTGTTTATTCATTTATTATTATTGTTTTAACAATTCTCCAATTTTTATACCTAGTAATTCTGCAATCTTAGTCAGCGTATATAAATCAGGCTGAGAAGAATTTGTACACCATTTTGATACAGTAGCAGGGTCTTTACCAAGCTGCTCGGCTAACCACTTGCTTGTGCGTTTTTGTTCTACTAACACTACTTTTAATCTATTAATGTCTGCCATTGTTTTTAATTTAATTGCGATGACCACAAAGATAATGAAAAATGGCGATACATAGTAATTGTATCGCCATAAAAATCAAAATAAATTAATTAAAGATAAACCTTTGATTTTTAGCTACCTAAAATCATCCTCATTCATTTTCCTATTTAAGCTATCAATAAGGCTAGTTAAAAAGACAGTTTTATCCTTTTTTCTTTCTCTAATTGAAGAGTAAGAGCGATAATAATCTCCTAGCTCTATGTCAAAAGTACGCTCTAAAAAAGTCATTATATCTTTAATATCAGCATTTCCATTATT
>CAZYQA010000229.1:0-4376 GCA_964649555.1 uncultured Muribaculaceae bacterium | reverse complement strand
GTGTTATGTGTCGCTTTTTCTCTTCCTGCAAAGGAGAAGATGACCAAAAAAGAGAGACTAATTATAACACCTAGGGTATTTAATGAAAATGGTGAGGTTGTTTTGCCTCCTGTTTGCATATTAAATTCTAAAAAATTACCAAGTAATAGTGATACATTGTATGTGCATTCAAGTTTTGGCGGAGTATATTATATTGAAACTAAGCTGGAGCCTTGGATGGATTATCTCTCTCTAGAAGTGAATGAGAGTTCTTTTGGTTCTAAGGGAATATCATATACAAGTAAATATAAATTACTGAGCAATCATTATATCAAAACGGAGCTTTCTATTGATAAATCGCCTAAATTTAAGGATATGTCAGGTATTGCACTTGATTCATTAAGAGCGAAAGGGCAATTAACTTCTTACTTTGGAGTGAGTTCTCATATTTTAGATTTAGAATTTAGGGATAATAAAGATAAAATAGAAGAGTTCATCAATGTAGTAAATCATATAAAATCTATTCCCAGAGTTCATATTCAGAGTGCTTCAATTGTTGGACACGCTTCTCCCGATGGAAGTGTAGCTCTAAACTCAACACTTTCACAAAAACGAGCTGAAGCATTAAGATCTTATATCTCTTCCAGAGGAGTTTTAGAGTTTAGCAATATATCAATCAGCCAAGGAGCAGAAGACTGGGCTACCTTGCGTACCCTTGTAGCGCAATCTGATATGCAGTTTAAAGATGAGGTACTTAATATCATTGATAGTGTACAGATTTTAGATACTCGCGAGAGAAAACTGAAGAAATTGAGGAATGGGATCCCATATAATTATATGAAGAGTAATTTTTTTCCTCAATTGCGTAATGCCGGTACAACTCAGATACTCTACCAAATAGATGAAGACCCGGATATTAAACTTATTGAGCGTGCTATATCAATGATAGATAAAGGGGATTTTGCAGATGCTTTGCCTCTTTTAAATTCTGTTTCTCATGATAAGCAAGTTGATAATCTGAGGGGATTATGTTATGATAAGCTAGGGGATATTGCTCAAGCTAAATCAGCATTTGAGAGGGCTATTGCTTTTGGAGATAATCATGCCAAAACTAATTTATACAATTTACATAGCCGAGAAGCGGTATACTTAACCCCTATAATGAAAGAGCTAAGTATTTCCAACTTATCTCCAATTGAGTTTTATAATAAATTTGATTATACTCCCATATATGATAATGTTCCCCTTTTGGCAATTAAGAGTAATTTGCTATTTGATTTATGTACAGCACTTAATATAGAGGTTGAGGTGCCTGTAAAAAAACGATGGAGTGTTGCAGCAGAATTGATTTTTCCTTGGTGGCCGCTAAAGGATAGCAAGGATAGTGGCAAGCGAAACCGTTTACAGGTGCTTAATGCAAATCTGGAAGGGAGATATTGGTATGGAAACAGAATGGATAAGCCGCAGCTTACGGGATGGTTTTCCGGCATTTATGGTAGCCTTGGTGTTTTTGATGTTGAATTAAACAGAAGAGGGTATCAAGGAGATTTTTATGCAGCAGGGATTAGTAGCGGATATGCTCATACTATTAATAAAAAAGGTAATTTGAGGATGGAATATTCGTTGGGTATTGGTTATCAACACTATACTAAAGCTGTTAAATATGAAGCTGTATTTGATAATCAAAACTGGATTGCAAAAGAAGTAGAGTCTGATTTTGTTCCTTTAAATCTACATACAAAGGTATCACTTGTTTGGATGCTTAATCATAATAAATTGAGAAGAAAGGAGAGCGCAAAATGAGAAATATTACTAAAATAACAGTTGCTTCACTTGTATTTATCGTAACAATACTCTCATCATGTTACCGTCAGGATATAGAGTTACTTGGGGAGTCCTCAACGGCATTAGTCCCAATACAAATTGATTGGAGCCAATCAGGTATTGATCCTGCAAGTATGAATACTGCCACGATACTCTTTTATCCTAAGAATGGGGGGGAGCCTTTAGAGTGGGTAAGTAACGATGTGTATACAATGAATGTTCCGCTCCCAATAGGTGAATATTCTGTTATGGTTTTCAATGAGAGCAAAAATGATTTTTCTTGGAAAGGTATCACCATAAAGGACTATGCAAGCTATGAAAATATTGCGGCAGTAGCAAAGATAGATATAAAACTAAACCGAAACCCTTTTTATGTAAAGTCAGACACTGAGGAGGTTTGTATAGATGAACCTGATGCAATCTCTGTATGGACATTAGATAACTTTGTGGTGAATAGTGATATGGTAACTCGCACAAGGAGTAAATCTGGCGGATCTGCTACAAAAGCGCTCACAGAAGAGCAGACAAAAAGTGTAGATCAAGAGCTTGGGCTTTTATATAATATTCAACCAACTCCCAGAACACAAAGAGTTCCTATTACAGCCAAAGTTACAAACCTCAATAGTGCGCACACATTATCGGGTAGATTGATGGGGATGGCAGGGGGTGTTTACCTTAAAAAACGAGATGTGCTTGATAAGGAGAGTGGTAATATTGTAAAAAGAATCGTTACGCTTCCTCCTGCAACAACTTACCTATATACATTCAATAATAACAATCATATATGGGATGATGCCTCTAAGGTAAACGGCAAAGCAGTTCATGTAGCTAACAGCTTCGGAAGGTTATCAGATAATAATGGTAATATTGATGTGTCATCTGATTACTCTCTCCAAATTGATGTGAAGTTGCATTGGGGAGAAACTCCACCTCCATTTTTATTTGATATAACCAAGCAAGTGCAGTTAAGTATTGATCTTAAACTGGAGATCAATGTTGGACTTAAAAATGGTGATGGAGATCAATTAATAGACTTAGATGAGCTGCAAAGCAATGTAGGAGTTGGTGATTGGGGAGATGATAATAATGTTATACTATAAATATTTTAAAATTCTAATTTCTAAAAATAATAATGATGAAAAAAATTCTATTAAGTTTTGCAGCAATTGCAATGTTGGCAAGTTGCTCAAAAGAGGAAGCTAATAGTAGTCGCATTGAGGGTGATCCTTCAATAATAGCTTTCAATTCTTTTACGGCTGTTACAAAAGTTGCTGATGCCGTAATTGCTAATCTTCAGAACGATGTAGCCGGGTTTAATGTATATGCTACAGATAGCCGCGCTACCCCTTTGTTTATAATTAATGCACAAGCATATAAATACACTGCTCCTGCTTGGGGATGGACTACTGATCAAAAATGGAGTGTTATTGAAACATACCCTGCAAATTTCTATGCTACTTACCCTAATGTTGCAATTACTGATCCTGCAGCACCTAAGTTTGCATATAATGTGAATGCTGATGTCCCAAGCACAAGTAGTGCAATAAATACTCAGGTAGATCTTTTGGCTGCAAATCAATCAGTTAATGCTATGCCTGGTAACGGAACAGTTCCTTTTGCATTTCAGCATATACTCTCAAAAATAGACTTTAGAGTTGCTGCATCACCTCAAGTGAAAACTTATATTCAATCTATTAAAATCTGGAATGCAGGAGTTTCTGCGACCTATACTTTCGGTACAGGCTGGAGTGCAACAACAGCAACTACAAACTCTTTCACTTATCGCCCTGTGGCTGCAGCAACAAATGCTATAGCTTATAATTCTGCAACTGCTCAAACCGTGAATTCATCAAGTGCATTGAT
This sequence comes from uncultured Muribaculaceae bacterium, assembly GCA_964649555.1. Classification (GTDB taxonomy): domain Bacteria; phylum Bacteroidota; class Bacteroidia; order Bacteroidales; family UBA932; genus Egerieousia. The sequence continues at coordinate 710 of CAZYQA010000229.1, read as the reverse complement.
GATGATGCCTCATATAACTGCATCAACCCCTTGGAATGGTAAAACTGCAAATATCAATACTGGAACTTATGTAGAGGTAGTGTGGCGTATGACTGATGCTGCAGGAACTGATATTGTTGGTTTTACAAATGCAACTGCTCATCCTAATTATGCAGGTATACCTGCATCAGGTGGGCTTTGGGTTAAGGGAGGATTTCCTATCACAGCCAATTGGGCAGCAGGTACATACTATACTTACACAATTGTGCTTGATGGTGTAAATGGTACAGGTGGAACACTGATAGGGGATAAGTTTTTTGATGATAATGGGAATGAGGTAGCACTCATTGTTAAAACTCCTGATACTGGAGATGTGATAAATCCAGATGATCCTATTATTGATAATAATAAAGTTATCAAATTTAATGTGAGCGTAGATCCTTCATGGGCTCCAGGTGGTGATGTTCCACTACAATAGTTAGAAATTCTAGCTCAATATAGGGCTAAGGGGATTGGTTTCCCCTTAGCTCGCTAATATAAAATAGATATTTATTATGAAAAAAAAGTTATTAGGTATATCAATGTTTTTATTGCTGTTATTCGGCTGTAGCGAAGATAATCTTATCCCCGATGCAGAGAATATAGCTTATGATCCAGCTAAGGTTGTGTGCTTCTTTATGGATGAGATTACACGAGGTACTCCCATAGAGTCATTCTCTGATGGAGATGCA
>CAZYQA010000228.1:0-4425 GCA_964649555.1 uncultured Muribaculaceae bacterium | reverse complement strand
ATTCTTTAAATATAAGATACTCAACAAGCTTTAAGTTAATTGATACATCTCTTATTAAAAAGGCGTGTTAAAACAAACATATCCCAAAATGAATATGAAAGAAATTGCGGTTGAAAACTGACACTAATATTACAAATATTTTTTCTTTTTCTCATTGTTCTAATCTCCTTTTAATAAAATATATACTTATTAGTTGGTTATCTAGCATCACCACGCAGAGGTTAAGTATTTGATGCCAAAAATTGCTTAGGTTTGCAACTTTGAAGATGACTTACACTTTTATGTTTTGAGTGTTTACCCACTATCTTTTGGATAGTATCATCAATGCCCACGATTATAGTGTCGTAACTTTTCGATTATTAATACTCAATTAGTCTATCAACTATTAACATCAGCTAGATGCTATTAAGGATTGCGGTCCCGATAGTGTCTTACTAATCAAATCACTAGGTCTTGCGAACTTCGTGACTCCGTTTCAGCCTAAGCCAACGGATTTAGGGCACTTTCTTAATAATCGTTCAGAGGTTTTTGCTTATTTTATTATAAATTTCAATATTAACCAAATTGAATATATAATCCCTATTAAGAATTATCAGCAGCAAGACGACGAACTCTGAAATGGTTTCAATATGTTTTGCATATCAAAATGCCATTCGCCACCCTATACTTTCACGGACTACGCTACTTATAATCAACAAATCGCTACTCATAGTGATAAGTTATGGAAAACGCACTTGTTAGTTAAACTCGCACTAAATCCCTGTGGTTGACTATCAACAATAATCTTACTTTGCGTTCGATGGTATCCTCTTTTGCGAAAAGTAACAATCAGCATTTGCCATCTTGTTTCATATACCCATCTCAATTATTGTATTACCTGTTCCAAGTCACTTGAAACTACTGCCTCTTTTCAAGGAAGTAAAGCCGTACTCACATTGCTTGGCTGACCTAATTCTATAGGCGAGAATTTTGCTAGTTATTTCTCTTTTGATACCTTTCAATATCTTTATCTTGCAGTTCCCAAGCGAACTTATTAAATTTTTATTACTTCTTATTTCTATAAATATTATAACACGATTTTAGTTTTTTGTCAAATTTGTGTTACGCCTATTTTCAATATAATGAGAACATTTTAGGACTGCGTAAAATGCTCTCAATTAAGTATTTTCAGCACAACCTATCTCGCACCAGAATGCTATGCCTAGAGCGATTTCCTTCGCTCAAGTAGCCAATTCAGCCTTGACTGCTCACATCGCATAAAAACGACATTATTATATTTTTTATGGAGAAGACCAGTAGAATATCGAAACTACCCAAGTGAAACCCTATCACTCGTTTATGAAAATTTGGCGGCAACATTTTGCAGTTACACTTTAAACACGAAGGGGTCTGTACTCTTCCTTGTGTACCATTTATTACCTACTAGTACAGCAGTAGAAGTTGTTTAGTGGTTAATAGACTCGCCACGGAAAGGCACAACTATGAGTCCAAATGTTTGTTATTAACTATTGTGTGGGAAACAAACAAAACCCAAAGCGATTTGTTCACAATAACTGGAAGCTCACTCCAAATTAGTCCTTTTGACCAATCAAGTCATCATTCTTATTGAATGCGTCATCCTTTTCCTCTTCAAAGGAATAAGCCACTCTTTACTTCATTCCAAGAGTAAGTCAAGCAATTTAAGACCTGCTCGTCTGACGAGACCCTCTCGACAGGAAGCGTTTAGATTAATAGAGAAACGCATAAATTCTAGTGGTGGACCGTGTGAGACTCGAACTCACGAAATCTCCTGCGTGCAAAGCAGGCATTCTGCCAACTGAACTAACAGCCCATAAAATATTTTTTTCTTTCTTTTCTTTATATATAAATTATAACGCAATTTTGTAAAAATGTCAAATTTATATATGGTAATTTTGGTGGGGCTTTTTGGATTCGAACCAAAGACCTAATGCTTATGAGACACTTGCTCTAACCGCTGGGCTAAAACCCCATTTATGTTTGGTGGGAAATTTAAGAATCGAACTTAAACCCAGAGAGCCACAATCTCTTGTGCTACCATTACACCAATAACCCCATATGTCCTTTTAGTGTTAACCAACTCTCGCCCCGTGGAGGCACATGACTTAGAGAGTCTATCAGAGGTTATTTATCGAGCTTTGTCCCTTTGGACCTTATCTCTACTCCACTTTCGTTAGAGTGGCATTGAGACCTCCGAACTCTATCCGAATTTCACGGAAGCTATTATTGGTTTTCGAACACCAAAACAACTTTAATACGAATTTTATAAGAAAAGCTATTTCTTATGTGGCATGCCCGTACAAGTAGTAGTTGCAGATAACTGCAATACAGGTTGCACAATTGTTATGGAGCGAGTAGTGAGGCTTGAACTCACGAAAAATGCTTGGAAGGCACTTATGTTACCACTACATCATACCCGCATATGGTGGAACAGTAGAGAATTGAACTCTATATTTAAGGTTTCCGTTTGTTGGTTTAACCCTAAATAAAACCTTTCAGTCCCATAAATAATATATGTTCCTAACTTCTTCTGTTACCACTTCTCATTTTATAACAGTCTATTCATAAGAGGAGCTACCTCTTAGTGGCATTGTGGTGTATCCACAGTTCGGGACCTGCTCTTAGTCAGGCTAAGGAATGGATAAATTGCTATGCATCGCAACTATCTCTCATATATAATGGCGGCTCCAGAGGGATTTGAACCCTCGACCTCTAGCGTGACAGGCTAGCGTTCTAAACCAACTGAACTATGAAACCATTTTAGGTAAGTTTAAGTGTATACCCACCACTACATAGTTTTAGATGTATATGTCCATCGAAGAATAAGCCCTAACTTATTCATAACTCCTTGTACATCAAGGTACATGAGCATATGGTACCGTGCCCGAGATTCGAACTCGACTCAACGGATTGAAAGCCCGTTATCCTAACCACTAGACGACCACGACATGGCTTTAAGTAATTATATTTTTATCTTATCAAATTACTAGATATCATTGAAAATGACTTAATAAAAACAGGTTTAGAGTTCCAATTATGCAACCACCTTTTGTCTCCTTTGGTGAATTCGAAACATTATAGCACATACGATACCTGAGAAATTGCTCTAACAATCTTTGACCTCAAGTCTACATAACCTAATTACTTAATGGTAGGGGTGGAGAGACTCGAACTCTCGACTTACGGATTAAAGGTCCGCTACTCTAGCCAACTGAGTTACACCCCTATATAAAGCCTTAAGGTTGGCTAGCCACGCATTGTTGTTTGAGGTATTTGTTTACCTTTCATCTATTGAGAGTGATGAATTCTCTTTAAGTCATTAGATTGTTCGAAATTCTAATGCTTGGAGGCTAGAGACTCTCCTTTTGGACAGTTGATTATTAACTGACAACTTATCTCATTTTGCATCATTGTTTGGTTTTATGAGCAAACCTCGCTTTCACCTAAGCTAGTAAATGAATAAGCCTTACTCTGGTCTCGGTTCTTATTAAGTGGCATTTAGCTCACACCGTCTGGTTCTCGATTTCCAGAGTCTAGATTTGTGTCTTTACTGACAGGAGTTCCATTAAAAGGTAGAACGCCATACCTATTGGCTCCTCGAGTAGGACTCGAACCTACAACCCCTCGGTTAACAGCCGAGTGCTCTACCATTGAGCTATCGAGGAATATCTGTATTCTTTTTATTTTACTACTGTTAGAATACAAGAACTCAGTAGCCATTTGGAGGTGATGGAAGAATTATGCCTTTTATTGTGATGCTTAGCACACATTGTGAAGTGGTTGCGTGAGAGAGATTCGAACTCTCATCTTCGGCGTATGAGACCGATAAGTTACCATTACTATATATCGCATTATGGTCGGGCTCGTGGGACTCGAACCCACACGGTCTTGCGACCTCGGGATTTTAAATCCCGTGCGTCTTCCATTCCGCCACAGCCCGTCATTGGTGTGTATTTATAAAGGAATAAAGGAAAAGAGGTTATTCTTCTAAAACTACACACACCAGATAGTTTTAAAATTGAGGTCTTGAGGTGAACCAGCCGCCCATTTTTCAATGCTTCAAGAATTTGCTTTCTTTGCACCCCACGAGATTCATTTTTATAGAAGTAGAATAGGTGAGGGCACGGTCTTATCTTCTTATGGAGGCTCGAGTGAGAGTCGAACTCACACTCTACTGATTACAGGTCAGTTGCATTACCAATTATGCTATCGAGCCATTTCTTTTATTTATCTTTTGTTTTTTATTACCTTTTGTATATATATATTATAATATATTTTTGTAAAAATGTCAATTTTGTATTCCTTATATCTTTTCAATTTATAAATTAGATAATTGATTTTTACTTTGTTCTTTTTTTTTCTTTCTTTTCTTTATATATAAATTATAATATAGATTTGTAAAAAAGT
>CAZYQA010000227.1:0-4460 GCA_964649555.1 uncultured Muribaculaceae bacterium | reverse complement strand
AACAAATTGGACAAAAAAACCGGAGAGGAATTGTTTAAGAAATTTGTTAACGAGATTCAGAATACATATAAAGTAAAGGATACAAATAAATAAGATCAAATAATATGAATACCACAGGAATTGTTACAGGTATAATAGCCAACCTCGTTACAGTAGAGGTTAACGGTCCTGTTGCTCAAAATGAAATCTGCTTTATTAAGATAGGTAACACTAAATTAATGGCAGAGGTAATTAAGGTAACAGGGAAGAATGCATCAATTCAGGTTTATGAAAGTACGCGTGGTTTAAAGAAAGGAAATGAGGTAGAGTTTATGGGCTATATGCTGGAAGTAATTCTGGGTCCGGGGCTCCTTTCTAGTAATTACGATGGATTACAGAATAACCTGGCAACAATGACAGGCGTTTTTTTAGAGAGAGGTGAATATACCGCACCTATTGATAATGATAAAATATGGGAATTCACTCCTATTGCTAAGCCGGGTGATAAAGTAATCGCTGCTGATTGGCTTGGAGAAGTGCCTGAAGGAGGTTTATCTCATAAAATAATGGTTCCATTTTCATTTAAGGGAGAATACACAGTAAAAGATATAAAACCAAGCGGCCAATATAAAGTAATAGATCAAATTGCAACACTTACCGATTCTAAGGGAGAGGATATAAGTGTATCAATGGTTCAAAGGTGGCCGGTAAAGGTTGCTATTGGTGGATATAAAGAGAAACCTCGTCCATTTAAAATAATGGAGACAGGAGTTCGCACAATAGATACATTAAATCCTATTGCAGAGGGTGGTACAGGATTTATACCTGGCCCATTCGGTTGCGGGAAAACCGTATTACAACATGCAATTGCAAAACAAGGTGAAGCAGATGTTATTATCATGGCTGCTTGCGGTGAACGTGCAAATGAGGTTGTGGAGATCTTTACGGAGTTTCCTGAGCTAATTGACCCAAGAACAGGACGCTCGTTAATGGAGCGTACAACCATTATATGTAATACTTCAAATATGCCGGTAGCGGCTCGTGAAGCATCTGTATATACTGCAATGACAATTGGAGAATATTACAGAGCGATGGGATTGAGAGTATTATTATTAGCTGATTCAACATCAAGATGGGCTCAGGCGCTTAGAGAGATGAGTAACAGAATGGAAGAGCTACCGGGAGCAGACGGCTTCCCAGTTGACTTAGCCGCAATTATCTCTAATTTCTATTCAAGAGCTGGTATAGTAAAACTTAATAATGGTTCTACAGGAGCAGTAACATTTATTGGTACAGTATCACCTGCCGGTGGTAACTTAAAAGAGCCTGTAACAGAATCTACTAAGAAAGTTGCCAGATGCTTTTATGCCTTAAATCAATCGAGAGCCGATAGGAAAAGATACCCTGCAGTGGATCCAATTGATTCATACTCAAAATATTTAGAGTATCCAGAGATGATCGAGTATCTAAATACTAAAGTATCACCGGATTGGGTTGATTGTGTAAATGAAGCTAAGAATCTCATATTAAGAGGTAAAGAGGCCTATGACCAAATTAATATCCTTGGAGATGACGGTGTTCCTATGGAATATCATCAAAGGTTCTGGAAATCGGAATTGATCGATTTTATCATATTACAACAAGACGCATTTGATAAAATTGACAGTTCATGCCCAATGGAAAGGCAAGAGTTTATGTTGAAAAAAGTTCTTGAAATATCTCATAATACAAAAGATTTTGAACACTTTGAAGAGTGTGCATCATTCTATAAGAGCATTATCAATATAATGAGACAGATGAACTATTCGGAATTCCACAGTGAAGAATTTAATAAATACCTTGAGCAACTAAATAATATTATCACTAATGACAACTAAAGCATTTCAAAGAATATATACGCAATTGGATGCTATAACAAAAGCAACAGTTGCAGTTAAGGCGCAAGGTGTTACTAATGACGAACTTGCCACAGTTGATGGCAGACTTGCGCAGGTAGTAAAAATCAAAGGTGATATTGTAACCTTGCAGATTTTTGAGGGTACAGAGGGTATTCCTACCAATGCTGAAGTAATTTTCTTTAGCGAACCACCTGCACTAAATGTAAGTGAAGAGTTAGCCGGAAGATTTTTTAATGCATTCGGGGAGCCTATTGATAATGGACCAAAACCTGAAGGTGAGAAAAGATATATTGGTGGCCCAAGTGTGAACCCATATAAAAGGAAACAACCATCTCAGCTTATCCCTACAGGTATTGCAGGTATCGACCTTAATAATACACTTGTATCAGGACAAAAAATTCCGTTTTTTGCAAATCCCGATCAGCCATATAACTTAGTAATGGCAAATGTGGCGTTAAGAGCAGATGTAGATAAGATTATCTTAGGTGGAATGGGATTGACAAATGATGATTATCTATTCTTTAAACAAATGTTTGAGAATGCCGGTGCATTAGATAAAATCATCAGCTTTGTAAATACTACCGAGCAGCCACCTGTTGAGCGCTTACTTATTCCAGATATGGCATTAACAGCAGCAGAATATTTTGCTGTAGATAAGAATGAGAAAGTTCTTGTACTGCTTACAGACATGACGCTATATGCAGATGCTCTAGCTATTGTTTCAAACCGTATGGATCAGATTCCTTCAAAGGATTCAATGCCCGGCTCTCTTTACTCGGATTTGGCTAAAATATATGAGAAAGCGGTGCAACTTCCTGACGGAGGATCAATCACTATCATAGCAGTAACGACACTTAATGATGGAGATATTACTCATGCTATTCCTGATAATACAGGATACATCACAGAAGGACAGTTATTCCTAAGACATGATTCAGATACTGGAAAAGTAATTGTAGATCCATTCAGATCGCTATCACGTTTGAAACAATTAGTAATTGGAAAGAAAACCAGAGAAGATCATGCGCAGGTAATGAACACCGGAGTTAGATTATATGCAGATGCAGCTAATGCTAAGACAAAACTGGAGAATGGTTTTGATTTGAGTGATTACGATTTGCGTTGCCTTGATTATGCAAAAGACTATGCAACCAAGCTATTAGCGATAGATGTAAATATTACTATAGAACAAATGCTTGACACTGCTTGGGGGCTATTTGCAAAATACTTTAAGCCTGAAGAATTAGGTATTAAACAAAACTTGGTAGATAAATACTGGCCAAAGAACTAATATATTATGGCAATAAAATTCCAATTTAATAAAACATCGTTGAATGACCTTAGCAAACAGCTAAAGGTAAGGACCAACGCCCTCCCTACTCTAAAGAATAAGGAGAGCGCCTTACGTGTAGAGGTGAAAAAGGCAAAGTCCAGAAGCGATGAATTAACGGAACAATTATCTGCCTCACTTATCTCTTATGATTATATTGCAGCTCTTTGGAATGAGTTTGAACCCGGATTAATAACAGTAAAAGATGTAATTCTTAAGACAGTTAAAATAGCGGGAGTGAAAACGCCGGAGTTAGTTGAAGTAAAATATGATGTAAAAGAATTTGATCTATTCAAAAAGCCTTTATGGTATTCTGATGGGGTTAAAATTTTGCAACAACTTGCTCAGATAGGTATCGAATCTGAGATTTATTTAGAGAAAATGAGACTGCTCGATTATAGCAGAAAGAAAACTACTCAAAAAGTAAATCTCTATGAAAAAGTACAAATTCCGGGCTACCAAGAAGCAATAAGAAAAATCAAGAGATATATGGAGGATGAAGAGAATCTTTCAAAAGCATCTCAAAAGATAGTTAAAACCAGACACTTACAAGAAGAAGAGGAGGACGAGAACAATGATTAAAAAAATGACTAAATACTCCTTCATCGTATTTCATAGAGATACTGATGAATTTCTAAAAAGTCTTCAAGACTTAGGTGTTGTGGATGTTACGCGCAGCAGTAGAGGGTTTGACCCCTACTCGCATGAACTGTTTGACAAAATTCAGCAATACAAAGATGCTGTTAAAATTTTATATTCACTAAAGGCCGAGGCTGATAAAAATAAAACAGAAATTCCTCAGGCTGCAACTATTACTTCTCAAATCAATAGTGGAGATGATCTTATAGAAATCATTGAAAGAAGATTATCGCTTAAAGAGAGTTTGGAAATTGCAGCAAGAGAGGCAAGTCTTGCTTTATTTGAAGCTAAACCATGGGGAGAATTTAATCCTCAGGATATAGATAAAATTAAGAGTTTAGGATATGAATTGCGTTTTTTTGCAATGCCGCAAAAGAAATTTAACCAAGATTGGATTAATGAGTATCCTGTTCAAGTTCTTAATGAAGCAAATAGTTACATATATTTTGTAGTATTAGGTAATAAAGATGACGCTAAAGTATTCAATGAACCTGAAGCAAAGTTTCCTGAATTACCATATACTCACTATGAAGCTCATTTAAATAATATCTACTCTAAAAATGTTAATAATAACGAAGAATTACTTGCTTTGACAAGCTATATACAGCGCTATG
>CAZYQA010000226.1:0-4472 GCA_964649555.1 uncultured Muribaculaceae bacterium | reverse complement strand
GTAATACCTTCTAATTCAATTATAGACAAACCCGTAGAACCTATAATTAGAATTACTTATACATCCTCTCATAATAAGCCTGATAATCCCCACTAGTCACATTATCTAGCCACTCCTGATTATCAAGATACCATTTCACAGTCTTTTCAATACCCTCCTCAAACTGCAAAGAAGGCTCCCAGCCAAGCTCCTTATTTAATTTAGAAGCATCAATAGCATAACGCAAATCATGCCCTGCTCTATCAGTTACATAAGTGATAAGCTTCTCACTCTCACCTACTTCACGCCCTAAAAGCTTATCCACAGTAGCAATAATCACCTTAATAAGATCAATATTTGTCCACTCATTAAAACCACCAATATTATAAGTATCAGCAACTTTGCCTTTATGGAAAATCAAATCAATAGCTCTTGCATGATCCTCAACATAAAGCCAATCACGCACATTCTCACCCTTGCCATAAACCGGAAGCGGCTTACCGTGCCTGATATTATTAATAAACAATGGAATCAACTTCTCCGGAAACTGGAAAGGACCATAATTATTACTACAATTAGTTACAATCACAGGCATACCATAAGTATCATGATAAGCACGCACAAAATGATCAGAAGAAGCCTTAGAAGCAGAATAAGGAGAGTGCGGATCATACTTGGTAGTTTCTAAAAACATAGACCCATCAAACTCTAAAGCACCATAAACCTCATCAGTAGAGATATGATAAAATAACTTATTCTCAAAATCGCCATTCCAGAACACTTTAGCCGCTTGCAATAAAGCCAAAGTCCCCATCACATTCGTTTTAGCAAAAGTAAAAGGATCCTTAATAGAGCGATCAACATGGCTCTCAGCAGCTAAATGTATAACATTATCAATCTTATACTCCTCAAAAAGCTTAAGCATTGCATCATAATCACAAATATCAGCCTTAATAAAAGTATAATTAGGCTCATTCTCAATATCCGTAAGATTAGCAAGATTACCAGCATAAGTAAGCTTATCTAAATTCAAAATTCTATATTGCGGATACTTCTTTACAAAAAGCCTAACAACATGGCTACCGATAAACCCGGCACCGCCTGTAATTAAAATAGTCTTTTCCATTATCTAAATTTCTTTTTTAAATTCATTAATACATTTAGCCAAGCTATTAATCCAATAAGGGATAGAGATACCCAAATCCTTTTTAATTTTAGACTTATCTAAAACAGAATAAGAAGGGCGCGTAACCTTGCTTGGAAACTCATTAGAATGACAAGGCAAAATATTACACTTAGTATTACCCATCAAATAAGCAATCTCCACAGCAAAATCATACCAGCTACAAACCCCCTCATTAGAGAAATGATATATCTCCTTAATATCTCCTAAAGCACCACTATTTTTTTTACCCACAATCCCCCCTATCACATCAGCCAAATCCCCTGCATAAGTTGGAGTACCCACCTGATCAAACACCACATTCAAGCTATCCCTCTCAGCAGTAAGCTTAGCCATAGTCTTCATAAAATTATGCCCATGCTTTGAATACAACCAAGAAGTTCTAAGAATTACATAATTGCATCCACTTCTCTGCACCAGCTCCTCCCCCATCAACTTAGTTTTACCATAAACTCCAAGTGGAGCTACAGGATCATTCTCTGTATAAGGGATATTATTAGTACCATCAAACACATAATCAGTAGAAACATGCACCAACATAGCCCCATGCTCCTTACAAGCCACAGCTAAATTGCCCACAGCATCACTATTAATTCTCTCAGCAGTAATAATATCATCCTCCGCCTTATCCACATTTGTATAAGCAGCACAATTCACAACTATATCAATTGAATTACTCTTTACAAAGCTCACTACAGCACTCGCATCAGTAATATCAAGCTCAGCCACATCAGTAAACAAAAACTCACAATTAGGCATCCCCAATGCCACCCTGCGCATCTCATTGCCAAGCTGACCGTTGGCACCGGTGATTAGAATTTTATTCATTATTTCCACAAAGTCTTAGGATTTATCTGATGAAATCCCGGATGTTTTTTATCTTTATCAGAAATATTCAAGTATTTCTCATCTATATCAAATCTTTCAAACTGCCAATCAATAGCAAGCACTTGATCGTTCCACATTACACCAGCATCACTCTCCGGATGGTAGTAATCTGTACACTTGTACATAAACTCAGTATTATTCTCTAATGTAAGAAACCCATGTGCAAAACGCTCCGGAATCCAAAACATACGCTTATTATCTGCCGTAAGTAAAACAGAGTGTGATGCCCCATAAGTGCTACTTCCTGGGCGCATATCCACTGCAACATCTAAAACAGCACCAGCCGTTACTCTCACCAATTTACCTTGTGTATGCTCACGTTGAAAATGTAAACCTCTAAGAACACCACGAGATGATTTTGAGTGATTATCTTGCACAAACTCTACATTTATCCCTATTTCCTCAAAATCCCTTTTAGAATAGCTCTCCAAAAAAAAGCCACGTTTATCTCCATACACCGTTGGCTCAATAATCAACAATCCTTCAATTGGGGTCTTAATAACATTAAATTTACTCATTATATCAAATTATATCTAAATTTTATCAGCTAAATTAGCCAAATATTGTCCATACTGATTTTTTATCATTGGTTGCGCAAGCTCAATTAATTTTTCTTTAGTAATCCAGCCATTCTTAAACGCAATCTCTTCCAAGCAAGCCACCTTCAAACCTTGTCTTTTTTCAATCACTTCAATAAAAGTAGAAGCTTCACTCAAGCTATCGTGTGTCCCAGTATCCAACCACGCAAATCCACGCCCAAGAAGCTGAACCTTCAATTGCTCATCTTTTAAGAACTCCTGATTCACAGTAGTAATTTCAAGCTCCCCCCTCGCAGATGGTTTAATGTTTTTAGCCACATTCACCACCTTATTAGGATAAAAATAAAGCCCTACAACAGCATAATTACTCTTAGGATCCTTAGGCTTCTCCTCCAAACTCAAAACCTTACCTTCAGCATCAAACTCAGCAACTCCATATCTCTCCGGATCACTCACCCAATAGCCAAAAACAGTAGCCATATTATCTCTCTCTGCATTTTGCACAGATTCAGCTAACATCTTTCTAAAGCTTTGCCCGTAAAAAATATTATCTCCAAGCACTAAACAAGCACTATCACCCCCAATAAACTCCTCCCCAATAATAAAAGCTTGAGCCAAACCATCAGGGCTAGGTTGCTCAGCATACTCAAACTTTACTCCATAATCACTACCATCTCCGAGCAATCTCTTAAACCCAGGTAAATCCTGCGGAGTAGAAATAATTAATATCTCCCTTATTCCTGCTAGCATGAGGACAGAGATGGGGTAGTAAACCATTGGTTTATCATATATAGGAATTAATTGCTTGCTAATTCCTTTTGTAATTGGATATAATCTTGTGCCGGAGCCTCCGGCTAAAACGATGCCTTTCATAAAATTTCTTATAATTACAGTTATACAAAGATAAAAAATTATATATTAATATCTTTTAAAGCTTGATATAAAATCTCAATAGGGTGCAAAGCCCTCTCACCTGTTCCATCAAAAATTTGTTGTCTACATGAAGTTCCAGGTGCAGATATCAAACACTTATTATTAATTTTATCACGTTGGACATTTCTTATCGTTGGAAAAAGAATTTGCTCACCAATTTTAATAGAAGTTTTGTAATGCTCTTTCTCATATCCAAATGAGCCTGCCATACCACAGCATCCACTAGGAATTATATTTACTTTATAATTTATAGGAATACTTAACATTTCTGCAGATTTCTCAACACCAATTAACGCTTTTTGATGACAATGTCCATGAAGCCAAATATCCATATTATCAACATTAAACATATCTGACTTTATAAATCCATTATTATATTCTCGCATAATAAACTCGTCATATAATAAACAATTTGTGCTTAAATTCTCAATATCTTGTTCTGATAGCTCATTTTCATTTATTAAACCATCTTTCAAAGCACTTTTAATCAAAGAGGGATATTCATCTCTAAAGCTAAGAATACATGAAGGTTCAATACCTATTAATGGTGTTTCATCTGATATTATATCTTTTAATAGCAGTGTATTTTTTATAGCCAGTTTGCGTGCATGATTTAACATTCCTTTAGATAGTGCAGCTCTCCCACTCTCTAAATGTTGCGGTATTATTACTTCATAACCTAAAGAAGTTAATAATTTAACAAAAGTCAGACCTAATTCACTCTCTGTGTAATTAGTAAATTCATCTGCAAAGACATAAACCTTTCTATTATTAGATTTAATATTATTATTAAATGCGATATTTTTCTTCACTAAACTTCTAAATGTATATTTACTAAGCTTAGGAATCTCTCTATTTAAAGAAAACTTTAAGATTCTTTTTAACAAACTTGATAATAGATTGTTTGATAAAACAAAATTATACAAAGGCTTAAACACAACGCATACACT
>CAZYQA010000225.1:0-4496 GCA_964649555.1 uncultured Muribaculaceae bacterium | reverse complement strand
CTGTATTACTCCACAAGTTTATTTTTACACCAGTTGTGAAGAATGAAGACATTACACCATCACTATTTCTTTCAAGTACTATAGCATCTGTGGCAAAATCCAACTCAGAAACAACACCTGTATAATTAGCAACATAAATCTCAACTTTATGAATATTAAAATTAATATCACCAACTTCACCAACATATTTTAATCCTAAATCAGCCATTACATATACCTCCTAGATTTATCATATTTCTTAAGAAGACCTACTAATTTATCTACCCCTATTTCAAACCTTACATCTCCGCCAATTCCAGATGGCTGTATTAGACTTCGTAGTTTATTAAGAGGCGCTATTACTTCTGGATTATTACTCGCTCCAGCATATTCGCCTACGAGTGCCATTGTTGGGCCCGAGACTATTGCTCCATTTGCGAATTTGGGAATAGACATCATAGCTCCGATAATGGAACCTACTGCAGCTAAACCGAGTGCTACACCAGCGAATGGTATTCCAGCGTGAGCAGACATTGCACCTGCTGCAGCATTTGCAACTTTTGCATTAGTATCAGCTTGCGTAATGGCTGTCTCTGTAGCCTTAATCCCTATTAATCCCATAATAGCAGGTATTGCTTGAGATATCACATTTAACAAATTGGCACCCCATTGTAACCACTTACCAGCTCCCTCACCAATTACACCACTAATAGATTGCATCATACTTCCAATATTTCCCAGTCCACTTAATAAGTTATTTTGTTTTGGTGTTAAATTTCCTAATACTTTATCATACCCTTTAAGCTCTTTAATCAAACCTTGTATTTGCGCTGAATGTGGATCATATCCAATCTTTAATAGATCCTGAATTGAATTACGAGTAATATCTGCCATTTGTCCAACATAAGCCATCTTATCACCGTAAACTTGAAAAAGTTTAAAAGAATTATCTTTATTAACATTAGCCGAATCTAACACATTAAATGATTGTGTCATATTATTATCTAAAGGTGATGATGTTTTTATACTACCTTTCAACGGATTATTAATTCCGCTTAACCTTTTGCGCTGATCTTCTGCAATCTTATTAAGAGCTATTTGCGTACGAGTATTCCCTATTAATTCTCTTTGCTCAAGTTTAAGGGATATAAGTTTATTCACCAATCCCGATATCTCTTTGCTTTGCTCAGAGTATCCAAGTTCGGTTAAAGATGTTATTGCAGAAGTAACTGTTTGTATTTGCTCTTTTAGTGCTGTTTGTGAATCGCCTACTAATTTATTCTTTAGTTTAATAGCATCCAACTTGCTAGGCAAGCTAGCTAAAGTGTCAGATGCTTTTTGTGCCTTATCTGGGTCTATTATATTAATAACAGGCTGTTTCCCTGCAGAAGCTATTATTGCACTAATCTCATCGTTTATCTCTTGAACATCATCTTTTTGTTCTTGCATAACGGCTTTTGCAGCACCCTTATTATAATCATCTTGAACACGCCCAACTGTTTTAACAGTTGCTTTCACCATTATGCCAACAGGAGATGCCTTAAATAGCTCTGTTAAACCATTTTTTGCATCCAAAGCAGCTTGTTTAAAGTTGCCTTTAAAGAGGTTGGCAATTGCAGAACCTAAAGAGCCAAGTCCATTAAGAACACTTTTAATTGTCTCAATAAACATCTCTTTCATTGTCTGCCCAAAACCTTTTATCACTTCCCAACTACCTAATACTACCTTTCTAAATCCCTCAAATTTGTTATAAGCCCATACAGTTGCTGCTCCAAGAGCTGCTAAAGCTGCAGCAATCCAACCAATAATAGGGATATTCATAATTGCAACACCAATAGCCTTACACGATGCTATTGCAGCAACTTTTATTGCAGCAAATGAAGCTACAGAAGTTGCTGCAAAAGCAGCTGAGGTTGTACCTGTTGTTACCAGGCTAAGGCCATAAGAACCTATTGCCGCTATGCAGGTCTTAATAGATCCAATGACTGCAGTAGAACCTAGCATTTTTAATCCACTCCCTAATGAAATAATCAAAGGCATCATTTGTGAGATTGGTACCAAGGCAGATGTCATTATCTCTGCAAAAGGGAGTAGAGAGCCTGTAAGGTCAAAAAAGCTAATTTTTAAATCATCTATCTTAGCTCTATATCTTGCCATTTGCTCTTCTCTACTCTGCATAATAATAGCTGCTTGCTCTTCTGCGCTATTAGTATCACTTATAGCAGAAGTCCACTCTCTCATTTGGCCAATTCCAGCCATAAGAGCATTAGCGGCATTTGCATTCTCTTTGCCAAACAACTTAGTCATTAATGCTGCGTCATTTGCAATGGGTGATAACGCAGACAATCTATCAGCTAGTGATAAAGAGTTATCTGTTAACTTATTCATACTAACACCCGCTGCCGTTAATTCTTGCTGAACATCTTTTGGTAAAAACCTACCTTGAGCAAGAGTTGCTAATACATTACGTAATGCAACGCCACCCTCACTTGCTTTTTTACCTGCTTTATCTAGTAACTGAATAGCTGCATTAGTTTCGGCAAAACTCACATTAGCTCCTTTTGCTGCCATTCCAGATTGCTGAAGCGCTGCCGATATTGCAGGCAACTCTGCTGAACCTTGTTGAGCCGCTGCTGCCATCACGTTCATCATACGCTGCATCTCTCCAGCAGCTTTGATTGGGTCTTTAGTTGAGACCTGGAACTGGTTCATTGCAGTAGTAAGAACCTCTGTTGCTCCAGCTACATTTCCACCCATTGTTTTACTAAGAGTTGCAATGCTATCTCCCATGCTTGAGAGTGCTGCAGGAACCTTTGCAATCTCTGGAGAGAGTTGTGATAATATTAATTTATATGACTCTACAGATTGTGCAGCTGAACCACCAAAGGTCTTAGCAGTTTCACGAGCATATCCCTCAATCTCTTTTAATTTTTCCCCTGTTACGCCTGTTATTGCGGAGAGTTCATGCAGAGAAGTATTAAGCTTTAATCCAGGTTCTGCTGTCCCCTTAAGAGTTTCTCCAAAGCTCTGTGCAAGTTGTGATGCTTGTTGAAATACAATAAGATTTGCCTTAAACTTGCCAAAGGTAGTTGATAAGGTATCCATCTGCCCTTTCAACTTGCCTGTAACATTAAGCAATCCGTTGGTAAATGCTTCAGCGTTACCATTAAAATTTATAGTAAAATTTACTGTATTTCCCATTTTTGTATATATTTGTAAAAAATAGAGTTATGGACTGGGGATTAATTATTGCAATATTGTTTGGACTTGCTTGGCTTAGAATGCTTATCCAAGCGGCAAAGGAGTAAATTCTCCCATCTGCTTTACTAACTCTTTTCCTCTAGTTCTACTCTCTAACATCTGCTTAGGCGTTAATATTACCTCTTTATCTTTTTCCCAATCAAAAACACACACATCGCATGGCTTTAATGCTCTTTTAGAATAAGGAGCAAGCGAATAAAGAGCTAAAAATCGCGCTCGCTCCCAATCGTTTCTAAACTTATGTTCATTTGAGTTTGCATACCTGTTTACTATTGCTTCAAATTCATCGGGAGTAATAAGATCTAAATCTGCCCTGCTTATCCCTACTTCTGCAATGGCAAATGCCATGAGTTCTATAATCCCTACTTGCTCCCCTTTTTTTTTGTCTCTTTTGTCGGAGCTTGTGCAACAGGCATCACCTCATTTATAAGATTAAGATCCTCAAGCGTAAGATTATCACAGAACTCTTCAAATTCTAAGCTAAAAGGGATATGTGCAGCACGTGAGGCTGATTTAGCACACGCATATAGTATTGCTCCAACATCGCTAACGCCGTTTGCAGCGTCGATTTCCTTTCCTGTAACCCTAGTAAATTCAATTGCTGAACCAACAGTGAAAGCTAGAGGATATTCCATACCTTTAATTGTAACCTTAGCCATTATGCACCCCCTTCTTGTTGTGCAGATGCTGGTTGTTGAGCAGAAACAGTAGATGTTGTTATCGCACCTGTGTTATCGAACGACACACTCATACTTGAGTCTTCTGCCGCTGCATCTGTTCTGTCAATAGAAGAGATAATAAACCACCCCTCTTCAAATTTATCACCTGCTTTCTCTTCTTTGAGTCCGTACTTCAAGTAAACTGGCTCCCCAGCCTTATGTTTAGCTAATAAATCATTATAGCTACATACTGCTGCATCTAGTGATACTAATGCATCACACTTTACCGAGACCGAAAGCCCAACAACCCTTTTCTTTTTCCACACACCTGTATCCTTTGTTTGCCTATCTTTTGTCTCTGCATTATTTGTTATCTGAGAACTAGTTGAATGAGCAACTGCTTTTAATTGTGGAGCTTCAACAGTACCAGTATTTATATAGACCAAAACATCTGATCCATTCAACATTTTTTCATCTGTATATGCTGTAATTGCCATTTTATTTAAATTTTAAGACTGTTTTAATTATTATTAATATTAATGTAGCAAGCCCTATATATATCAATGTTTCTTGCCACCATTTGAGTATATTGATCTC
>CAZYQA010000224.1:0-4507 GCA_964649555.1 uncultured Muribaculaceae bacterium | reverse complement strand
CTATCTTTGTTTTTATTAAAATTATGCGCCGTGTTAAGATTAATTTCACTTTTTATACTATTAGCCCTTAGCTCAAATATTTCATATTCGCAGAACAATAAATACGAGTGGAGAGGAGTTTGGATATCAACTGTAAACAATATAGATTGGCCCTCAAAGCCCGGATTATCTACAGAAGAGCAAAAAAATGAGATAATTGAATATTTTGATCTTTTTAAGAGCTTAAATTTCAACGCAATTGTCTTACAGATTCGCCCAACAGCTGATGCATTCTATAGATCGGAATATGAGCCTTGGTCAATTTATTTGACTGGAGACCAATCTACTCCACCATCTCCTGTATATGATCCCTTACAATTTGCTATAGAGCAAGCACACCAAAGAGGCATGGAGCTTCATGCTTGGTTAAACCCATATAGAATCACTCAAGATACGACAGAGCTTAAAAACTTAGCAGCTGATCATATATTCCGCACAAATCCCGAGCTTTTTGTTAGGCATGGTAAGAAAGCCTATTTCGATCCAGCTTTTCCTGAGTCACGAGAGTTTGTTACAACAATTGTAAAAGATATTGTAAGAAGATATAATGTAGATGGAATTCATTTTGATGATTATTTCTATCCTGACAATAATTTCAACGACACTCTATCATTCTCATTACACAACAGAGGATACTCCTTAGAAGACAAACATGCTTGGAGAAGAGAGAATGTTGATATCTTAGTGGAACAAATCGGCAAAAGCATAAAAGAGATAAAACCTTATGTAAAATTTGGTATAAGCCCTTATGCTGTATGGAGAAATAAAAGAGATGATGCAAGAGGATCTGATACTCAAAGCTACGGATATACAAATTATGACAATTTACATGCAGATGTTTTGAAATGGATGGAAAACAAATGGGTAGATTATATCCTTCCGCAATTTTATTTTAATATCGGATATGAGAAGCTGGATTTTGTAGTTGTAAAAAATTGGTGGTTGGAAAACTCATATAACATCCCTCTTTATGCAGGGTTAGGACCTTACAGGCTAAGCAAAGATGCAAAAGTTGAAGCATTTAGAGATAAAAAAGAGATAGCTGATCAAATTGATACAATAAGAAATACAAAAGGCTACTTAGGAGAGTGCTACTTTACTGCAAATAATTTTAAAAATAATCTACTTGAAATAAATGAAGTTATAAAGGAGAAATATCCGTATATTGCTTTATCTCCTAATATATTGGAATATGACAATAAGTACAGCACTCCTATTCCACCATTGAATCCAATTATAACAAGTACACTTAAAAGTGATAAAAGCTACGATATAAAATTATCTTGGGGCAAATATCCCGATTCATATTTCTTTGTAATATATAGATTCCCTAAAGGGAGCGAACCTAATTTCAAAGATCCGTCAAACATAGTTGCCGTAACAGGTGATTCATCTTATACATATAATACAAGCTCTTCTAAAGAGTTTGATTACTACTTAACCTCACTAAGCAGATATGCTAAAGAGAGTGAGCCCCTGCAATTTAAAAAGCAAGGGGTAATATCTAAAACCTTAAAAAAACAAAAATAATAACAAACTAAATTTAAAAAAATGCAAAAAATTGTCCTCGGCTCATTTGCCGCTTCTCTCCTTTTGTTTGGATGTACATCCGCTGAAGACAGTGTAACTTCAAATTTCAACAAAGCATATAGTTCTGTAAAAGAAAAATATGCGCCCGACAGTAGAACTAAAGTATTTAGTTATAAACTCGACAAGGAGAATAACTCATACATTTTAAGAGGCTCTACAAATGATATTGCTGCAAAAGAGGCATTATTAAGTGAGCTTGACAAGGATAAAGTATTTTATGTTGACAGCTCTATCATTTTACCTGCAATTTCGCTTGGCGATAAAACTTACGGCATTGCAACACAATCTGTTATCAATTTCAGAACAAGTGGTAAATATGCTGCTGAATCTGCAACTCAGGTAATGATGGGTACTCCACTTGAGATATTAGAGAAAAAAGGGGGTTGGACAAGAGCAATTACCCCTGAAGGATATATTGCATGGGTAACTTCCGGCAGCCTACAGGAGTTCAATAAAAATGAAATGGACGCTTATATCAGATCTCCCAAAGTGATAGTTACAACAAAATATGCAACAATTAAAGATACTCCCAAGGGTAATGGAAATGTTGTAACAGATGTAGTTTGGGGCAACATCCTATTAGATTTAGGCAAAAAAGATGGAATGCAAAGGGTAGGCTTAGCAGATGGCAGAGAGGGCTACTTATCACCAAAAGATGTAGAATCATTTAATAAATGGATTCAAAGCCGCAACCTAACGGCTGAAAACATAATATCCACTGCAGTAGAGTTTATGGGAGTGCCATATATGTGGGGCGGCACTTCAATGAAAGCAGTTGATTGTAGCGGCTTCACAAAAAGCGTTTATTTCTTAAACGGAGTGATTTTAGAAAGAGACGCATCTCAACAATGCTACACCGGAGATGATGTTGATATCAAAAATTATGTTGACAATGGCACACAGACTCTTGAAGCATTAAGCAACTTAAAAAAAGGAGATTTAATCTTTTTCGGATCAAAAGCAACCCCTGAGAAAAAAGAGAGAGCCACTCACGTAGGCATATATATTGATAATGGTAAATTTATACATTCAGCTACAAGGGTTAAAGTAAATTCCTTAATCCCTACAGATGAGGATTATTATGATGGTTCAAAACGATTAATAAGAGCGCAAAGAATCATTGGAACGCAAGACCAAGGCAAAGGTGTTACTTCAATTAACAAAAGCAACTACCTTCCAAGCTAATCACTAATTCTAAAACTATAACAAAATAATATGACAACAAGCAGACGTTCATTCTTAAAAACTGCAGGAATTTTAACAGCTGCAGCAGCAGTATTCAACCCTGCATCAGTATTTGCTTCACAAGGAAGTAGCAGAAAAGTATCAGGCAGTAAAAAAATGGAGCTTTCTTTTGTTCCTTATGATGCTCAGATGAAGCATGTATTTACTATTGCAAACTCTTCAAGAACTACAACTCCTATCGTTCTCACAAAAATTACTTATGATGGAGTTACCGGATATGGAGAAGCAGCTATGCCCCCATATTTAGGTGAGACACAGGCATCTGTATGCGAGTTCCTTAAAAAAGTTGATCTTAGTAAATTCAGCTCTCCTTTCCAGATTGAGGATATTATGCTTTACGTAGATTCAATTGCAATCAACAATACAGCAGCAAAAGCCGCTGTTGATATTGCATTGCATGATCTTGTAGGTAAGATAATAGGCCAGCCTTGGTGGAAAATTTGGGGATTCGATCCAAACGTGTGTCCAAATACATCTTTCACTGTAGGACTAGACACGGAAGAAGTTGTAAAAGTAAAAACGAAAGAAGCATCACCATATAAAGTTATCAAAGTAAAACTTGGTAGAGATGAGGCAACAGATAAAATGATGATCAATACTATCCGTTCTGTAACTGATACAATGATCTGTATTGACGCCAATCAAGGATGGAAAGATAAAAATTATGCTTTAGACATGATAAATTGGCTAAATGAGCGCAACGTAAACATGATTGAGCAACCTATGCCAAAACACATGATTGATCAAACTGCATGGTTAACAGAGAGATCTCCATTACCTATCATTGCAGACGAGGCTTGTCAAAGATTATCTGATATCAAAAAATTACATGGTGCATACACTGGTATAAATATCAAATTAATGAAATGTACCGGATTGAGAGAGGCTCGTGAAATGGTAAGTTTAGCAAATGCTCTTGATATGAAACTTATGATTGGCTGTATGACAGAGACATCATGTGCAATATCAGCAGCGGCTCAAATAGCTCCAAAAACTGAGTGGGCAGACTTAGATGGTAATCTTTTAATCACAAATGACTGCTATAAAGGTATGCAAATTGTTGATGGAAAGATAACTTTAAATGAAAAACCTGGCATTGGTATTGAACCAATCCAAAAAATATTATAATTTTGCAGAATATTTTTAACACATAGTTATTATGGCAAATTTAAGAGTGATTAAGAAAGATGTTATCTTTCTTGTTAATGAGGTAATTAGCGACTGCTGGTTATTTATGTACTTTAATGAGGGTAAAAATACCAAAGAGGCACAAGCGATAATTACAGATGCTATTGCCCTTGGAGAGAATATTTTTGAGCAAATAAATCACTATCCGAAAAATGATGCAAAAGCGCATTTCAAAAATGTAAACAAAAAACTTTTGGAAGAGGTTGATTCATTATTTGTTCGTCTTAGCGATTTGAATAAATAGTATTGCTCCATATATCCCATAAAATAGAGGCTACTCAAATAAAATTTTGAGTAGCCTTTCTTTTTTTAATTATAGAAACATAAAAGTCATCTAAGTGAATATTTTCTCAATTCTTTCGATAACTCTTTTGACTTACCATCACATATTTTATCAAGTAAAGAATGAAACTTCTCACTTAGATGACTTTTATGTTTCTATAAT
>CAZYQA010000223.1:0-4519 GCA_964649555.1 uncultured Muribaculaceae bacterium | reverse complement strand
ATATTTTTAGTTTCATAAAATAATCTCCTAATTAAAATCCGATATTAAGACCAATTGTATAAATTCTTTGTTGTGGATTACCATTCCAGTCAACTCCTAAACTACTTGTGTATCCCTCAGGATCTAATCCCGAATAACCTGTTATAGTCCATAAATTCTGACCTTGTAAGTAAATTCTTACTTTGTCGATCTTCATTTTCTTACAAATATTCTGAGGTAAATTATATCCTAATGACAAGTTTTGAACTTTTAAGAAGCTACCATCTTCAACCCATCTTGATGACCCTTCACCACCTTGATTGATGAAATTCTCTTTTCCATAATACAATTTAGGAGTTTTGCCATCACCAGGATTAGCCTCACTTTGCCAACGCCCTAAAACTTCAGTACTATTATTTTGGAATCCTTGGTTCAACATATCTCTACGAGTAACGTTTGCTACTTTATTTCCACCAGAGAAACGCAAGAAAATATTTAAATCAAAACCTTTCCAATATAATGTATTATCAAAACCACCAAACCAAGTAGGAATCGAATTACCTAAGATTTTCTTATCCTCATCATTTAAGTTTGCTGTTTTTGACATATCCTTAGGATTAGCAGGGTCATATAAATAATACTTACTATTTACAGGGTTACCTTGAATAACTGTTCCATCAGCTTTATAATACATTGGATTACCATTTGCCATATTTACACCTGCATATTCATATCCCCACAAAGCTCTAATGCTCTCTCCCTCTCTGATTACATAATGCTCATAAGGTAATTCACTAACAAGTTTTACAACTTTACTTTTTTGAGTAGAGAAATTTAAAGATGATCTCCATTGGAATTTAGTATTTGCTATGATATTACCACCAATTTCAAGCTCAATACCATTATTATCTATAGTACCGTAGTTTTGCGAAATTGTATTCCAAGGAATACCCAAAGATGGAGGAGTAGGTACATCAAGTACAATGTCTGTATTCTTTTTCGACCAATATGCAAAGCTAAAATTAAAACGACTATCTAGGAAAGACATATCAAATCCCACATCTAAGATGTTTTGCTTTTCCCATTTAAGATCTGGATTACCACATTGGTAGTATGAAATACCATTTTGGCTACCATATTTCTGAGCGGAGAAAATATTTACATAAGGAAAATCTCCAATCTGATCATTACCTACTTGTGCATAAGATCCTCTTAATCTAAAATCATTTATAATCTTGTTTATACCTCCCTCTTTCCAGAAATTAAGTTGTGATACACGGAATGCACCTGAAAATCCATAGAAAGTACCCCAACGATTCTCTTTTGGCAAACGAGAAAGACCATCCCAACGTACTGATCCACCAACATAAATCATACTGTTATAATTGTAGTTTGCACGTAAAATGTAAGAAGTAAGACCATTTGTTGAGTAACCTCCGCCAGAACTTTGAGTTGCATAAGTATTTGATATAATTTGTTCCATAAAGAAAGGATCAGATATATCACGTGCACCTGCATTATAGTTAGAACCAGTATAATTAGTCCACTCAGCTACACCTGTTGCATCTACATGATGCTTCCCAAAATCTTTATTAAAACTTAAGATATTTTGCACATTCCAGCGCTGTCTTCTATAGAATGTTTGATTGATCAAACCTTTATATCCATAACCATCACCTGAAGCAGGATCCCAAGCATACTTATTATCCACTAAAGATATATCGGCTCCTAATTGGAATCTATACATAAGCCAACTTACAGGTTTAATATCTGCATAAACATTTGGAAGTAAACGCCAAGAAGCATTTTTCTGAACATTATTATCAAGAGCCCAAACAATATTTGGAATATCACTTTCAATAATACGTTTATTTGCTCCACGTCCTAAAGCCTTAGGTGTAAGTTCATCGATATTATAACCTGTTGCATGAGTATCACTAAACACTCCAACATTTGGAAGCATTCTTACTCCAGCAAACATATTATCTGACAAAGAGTTTGTCCCTTTAGTAGGACCTTGATTTTCTTGGAAAGAACCATTAAAAGATAAACCTAAAGTAACTACATCGTTAAAGATCTTTTGGTCAACTTTTCCATAGAAAGTAAAACGGTTGTATTTATTATTTCTTACAATACCTTTTTGGCCTGTATAGCCTCCTGAGAAATAATATTGAGTTTTATCTGTTCCACCTGCTACTGATACAGTATGACTTTGTTGGAAGCCTGTACGGAAGATATGATCAAACCAATTAGTATTGGTATTGTTCTCATCCATAAATGCTTGTGGACTACCTCCAATATTAGCATATTTTTCATTAGCGATTGTAACAAATTGCTCAGCATCTAATAAATCATATAGTTTTGATGCTTGCGCCCAACCAACCCATCCGTCGTAGGTTACATTTACAGTACCACGTTTTCCTGTTTTAGTTGTAATCAAAACCACACCATTTGCAGCTCTTGACCCGTAAATTGCAGTAGCAGCACCATCCTTAAGAATCTCAAACGACTCAATATCAGCAGGATTTATATCCGCCATAGCGTTGTTATTGGTATATGACCCTCCTAAGTTTCCTGAGGTTACAGGAACTCCGTTTATAACATACAAAGGAGAGGATCCAGAAGAAATAGTACCTACACCACGAATAATAATTCTTGGAGGGGTACCTAAATCAGCACTAGACGAAATTACTTGTACACCGGCAGCACGACCTGCCATTTGTTGCATAAAACTAGATGAAGCCTTATCTGCCAAATCACTTCCCTTAATTTGAGAGATTGAGCTTGTAACATCTTTTTTACGTTGGGTACCATACCCTACAATAACAACGTCATCAAGCAAAACATTGTCATCTTCCATAGCTACGTTAATCACTGAGCGGCCATCAATTTGAACTTTAACACTTCTCATCCCGATAGAGCTAAATACTAGGACATTTTTATCAGCAGGAACAGAGATAGTGTACTCCCCATCATCATTAGTTTGAGAACCTACTGTGGTTCCTTCAACCATCACATAAACAAATGCGGCAGGTGAGCCGTCAGATGCTAGAGTTACTTTCCCGAATACCCGGTTCTGAGCCGAGGCATTCATGCTTGCTAAAGCAAGTAAAGTCAAGGTTAATAATAAGATTTTTTTCATAAATAAAGATTTGGTTAATAAATTATATTTAGTAGTAGTAAATATATCAGACACTCATGAAACGCCGTAACTAACAAGAAGACAAAGAACTAGAAAAAAAGAGGGTGCTTTTTACTGGCACCCTATAAATACAAAGATATAAATATTTCTTTAGTTTCCTAATTTCATAAAAAAAATTATTCTAAAATTTTTCTTAAAAAGTTTCCTTTTTCTTCCTTATATTTTGCAAGTAATTCCGGTGATAACATTTTCATATTAAAGAAAATATTTTCAACATTATTTCTCTCTGTTGCACTCATACTTACAGCAAAGACATGAGGATTAATCAAGCTCTCAAACTTTTGAAGATCATTATTTTTCATACATATAGCAAAATCTATTGCATATTTGCCATAAGTATCACCTGCTTTATGGGTTAATGTTCCCACTGTAATATACTTATTCAACTGCTCTGAAGTAAGTTCTTTTTTACCAATCAAAAAACCTACTAAATTGGAAACGCACACCTCATAGAGAGCATTAGAAACTCTTTCGTTAGTTAAAAAATAATCAAACCTCAACTTATTCTCCAATACCAAATCAAACATATCATCATAATTTGCACTTAGGCATTTAGATATATATTTCCACATTGACTCTGTAGAAAGATTATAATATAGGGATTTCTGATGCTTAACAATAAAAGCATTCATCTGATCAATTAGATATTTATCAGAAACTATCTTTAAATAAGCATGAGCATCCCCCGGCTCCAAAGTTTTCTCAAAAACCGCTAGTTTTGCTTCCGGAGAATTGGACGGATCCATTCCCATCTCCACCTTCTCAATAAACTCTTTAGTATCTTTTGCTCCGCCAAGTATTCTGGAAATCTCCACTCCATCTGAGTCTAATATCAAAAATGTGGGATAAGCCTTCACATCATATTTCTTTCCTAACTCTGGGCCCTCACCTTTCTCCATATCGATTTTTACATTGATAAAGTTGGAATTAAAAAACTTCCCTGCAACCTTATCTGTAAAAATATTTTGAGCAACCCATTTGCATGGGCCACACCAAGAGGTATAGCAATCTAAGAAAATTGGTTTTTTAGCTTTCTTTGCTTTAGCCAACACTTCCTTAAACGGCAAATTCTCAAATTTAACTCCCTCATCATTAGCCCCAAACAATATGCCGTTAAAAAGAGAAAGCACAAGTGATAATATAAGTAACTTTCTCATAATTAATTATTAAATAAAGCTGTTACAAAATCTATCATCTCGTTTGTTCTAATATTCTTTTTCAAGAATTTACCCTCTTTATCTAAAATAAAACAAGCAGGTATGCCATGAATATTGTAATCTTTTGCCAATTTGGAATCCATCCCATTCAAATCTGATAAACACAACCATGTTATATTCT
>CAZYQA010000222.1:0-4525 GCA_964649555.1 uncultured Muribaculaceae bacterium | reverse complement strand
ATATTAGAGTCTACACTACTTTCCGGCTGTAAGTCCAGCCAATCATTTCCACAACTTGATATTGCAAATACCAAAATGGATAATATTAATAATTTATATATTTTTTTCATTTCTCAATATCAATTAAAAGTTAATATCTAAACCAAAAGTCATAGTTCTAAGAGGAGGAGTATTATAGCTCATTGAACCATTATAAGGGACTTCAGGATCATACTCATCAAAGGCAGCCCATGTAAGCATATTAAATGAAGAGAAATAAACTCTTGCCTTATTAATTCCTATTTTTTGAGTCCAACTTCTTGGCATAGTTACACCTACAGTGAAGTTTTTAACTCTCAAATGATCTGTGCTGTGTAACCTTCTGCTGTTTGCAGGAGAAGACATTTTTGATGTATTATTATAAATCCATGCTTCATAATGAGTAACATCGCCCGGTTTTTTCCAGCTATTCTGATAATACTTAGGTATTTGATTGATTGCACCATCTCCCGAACCTGAAGTTTGAGACTTTTGAGCAGCACTATCATAAGACCATCCACCAAGAGTTGAAGATAAAGTAAAACTTAAATCTATAAACCTATATCTAAAAGTGTTAGTTAAGCTCATTGACACTTTAGGGAATGGTGATTTATTCGCTATAGGATTAGCTTTTTTTACATCTTCAGTAATATCTTTGATATAATTTCCATTTGCATCTAGCTCATTAGTATAATACTGAGGTTTACCATTTTCAGGGTTTATACCTGCAAACTCAATCATATAATATGTATAGTAAGGCATGCCAACTCTTCTTATTGATGAGCCACTAATAATTTCATTTTGGATTCCATCAAGTACTACAATTTTATTTTTATTATGACCTAAGTTGAATGAAGATGTCCAAGTGAAGTTTTGCTTATTAAAATTAGTAGAGCTAATAGTAAACTCAACTCCACTCTTTTTCATCTTACCAATATTTGTCATATAGCTTGAGAAACCATTAGTAAGTGATATAGGCATATCCATTAATAAATTCTTTGTTGTTCTATTATAATACTCAGCTGTAAAATTTACAACATTTTTAATATTCAAATCAAGACCAACATTGGTAGTATAGTTCGTTTCCCATTTAAGATCTTGCTTAGCAATACCTGATTCTGACATTCCAATTTCTCCATTATATGATGGGCTTAAACTTGTTAAACTCATATAAGCATAATAAGAGCTTGGTAAAGTACCATTTACACCATAAGAAGCACGAAGTTTAGCGTCAGGGAAGATCTCTTTAAGACCTTTGAAGAAACCTTCATCTGAGAATCTCCAAGCACCTGATACAGACCAGAAACTACCCCATCTACTACTTCTATGTAATCTTGAAGAACCATCTAAACGGTAGCTTGCACCTATATAATATTTATTATCCCAATCATAATTTACTTTAGAAATATATGAAATTAATCTATATCCATTTCCACTACCACCTATTGATTTTGGAACTGCACCATTACCAATTGCATTATATTCAGGTTTAGCAAAATTAGATTGTGTTGCCGATAAATAATCTCTTTGATAATCAGATATTTCATATGCAAGTAGGGCATCAAAATGATGTTTAGTCCCGAAAGTCTTGATATAGTTTAGATTCGTAGACCATACTAACTGATTATAATCATAGTATGATTTAGAAGCACTACCATTACTTGCCGATCCACTTGAAGTGCGAGGGTCCGACCAAGATTTATATTTAGAAGTTGTATAATCATAGCTAAAGGTTGATTTCAACTTCAATTCCTCTAAGAATTTAATTTGAGCATAAACAGTACTGAATGTACGTGTAACTCTTTGCTTTTTGTAATCGTGATCTAAAGAAGCTTTAGGGTTACGTGAGCCATTAGATTGCAAATCCTCATTATAGCTACCATCCTCATTATAAACAGCATCAGAAGGTGTCAATTTATGTCTTGCAGAGTACCAAGGGGAAACATACTCCATACCATCATATCCAACATCTTGATTCATATCTGAGAATAAAACATTTGTTCCCAACTGTAACCAATTGTTAGCCTCATACTTCACATTTACTCTACCAGTAAAGCGGCTCAATCCTTGTTGATATTGCACACCCTCTTGATCAGCATAATTAAATGAAGTATAGAATGAGAACTTATCAGTACCACCTGACGCTGAGAACTCATAATTTTGATGAAAACCTTTACGAGTCATTACATCCTCCCAATCAACCCAACCGCACCATGGCATAGCAGCAACTTTATCGATATTTGCATTTGCGTAAGCGATAGCTTCCTCTTCGGTTCCCGGAGTTTTTGAATCATATAAGATCTTCCTTTTCATAGATTCATAGATGAAATCTCTTCTCTCCTCTCCACCCATTACAGGTCTGAAGTTATATGCTAAATCACTCACACCCCAATCACTCTTGAAGTTGAATTGAGTTATACCTTTTTTACCTGATTTTGTAGTGATTAAGATAACTCCATTAGCAGCTCGTGATCCATAAAGAGAGGCAGCTGCAGCATCTTTAATTACAGTTACATTCTCAATATCATTTGGGTTAATTGTTGCCATGATATCTGTACCTGCATCACTTCCACTATTACTAATATCACTTGATATTACAGGGACACCATCAATTACATATAAAGGAGAGTTTGAAGCATTAAATGAACCCATACCCCTGATTCTTACTGTTGGAGCGGCACCAGGTTGCCCTGAGCCACCTGTAACTTGTACACCAGGTGCATTAGCTTGAAGCATACCAGATACAGATAATGTAGGTACATCTTTCACATCTTCTGTTTTGATTGTTGAAGCAGAGCCAGCATAAGCAGACTTTTTAAATGAGCCGTAACCGGTAATGATTACATCCTCCAAAAGCACAGCATCATCCTCAAGCACGATATTCAATTTTTTTGCTGATGCAACTCTAACAATCTGAGGCTTCATCCCTATATAATCGAATGATATATCAGATCCGGGATTAACTCCGTTTAGAAGAAAGTTTCCATCGCTATCAGTATAGGCTCCATTGTTTCCTCCTTTAACATATACATATACACCACTCAATGGGAAACCATCCGTATCGTTTACAACACCATTAACATCAAATTTACTATTTGTAGCAACTGGTTTTGAAACAGCTTCTTTAGTTAAAGTGATTAGTCCATTTTCTGATTGTGAATAATTTACAGTGCCATCAAATAATGTCTTGATTAAATCTCCAAAAGAAACATTTTTAACATCAACATTTTTAACAATGTTTACATTAATATTCTTTTCATCATAGAAGAATCTCAATTTATTATTTTTTTCCACTTGTTCAAGAATGTGCTTGATACTCACATCCTTTTCATTAAAGGTAAATTTCATTTTGCTTAAATCCTGAGCATATACACTCATACTCATCATGAGAAAGCAAATCATAGAAATAAACCAACGGTTTTTTCTAGAATAAAATTTCATATTTTTTCGGTTAAATGGTTATAATTTTATTATTGGTTAATGATTATCATAGTTTATAAAAACAGTTCCTTTCTCATCTATGCGATATTGGATAGGTGAAGCTAATACCATATTATCCAGAATCTCTTTCAAGCTCTCACCCTTAAATACTCCTGTGTACATACATTTTCCTTTAAGATCGGGTGAAATAACAATTTCCACATTATATTTTCGCTGAACTTTCTTCACAAACTCCTCAATATCATCTTTATTGGCTACAAAATAATTATCGAGCCAATTATATTCCTTATTGAATGTTTTGTGTGAAGATCTTTTTGATAGCTTATCATAGCTATACGATTCCGATGGAGAAAGGAGAACCTTTTCGTTAATTGTTTTATTATTTATCCTTACAGAACCCTCATATAGATTTGCCGATAAAACCCTATCGGTAGAATAAGCAGAAATATTAAAGGTTGTTCCCAGTACCTCAACATCCACATCAGATGTTGCAACAATAAACTTAAGGTTATCTTTATTTATCTCAAAATATCCCTCTCCATCAAGCTCTACTATCCTATTCTCATAACCATAAAGATTATTGAATCTCATAACAGAGCCACTGTTTAGTTTAATATTGGAGCCATCGGGCAGAACCAAATGAACCGATTCTCCAAGTGGTGCTTTAATCTCTGTAATTTGCTCGGCAGAATTTTTGACCCATTTGCTCTCTTCATCCTTTTTACCCAATTGGTAAACAGTAAAACATAATAAAGCAATTGCTGCAACTTTTGATAGCATAACTGCAGCTCTTTTAAAATGATTGCCTTTTATTCTCTTATTTCTACGATCAACTTGATCTAATGATGCAAGACCAGATGCAGTATCAATATTTTTTAGGATAGCAATTACCTCCTTATTAGAAGGATCTTTCTCTATCCAATTAATAATCTCTTGCTGCTCGGCAATTGAAGCATTGCCATTTATGAATTTTAATAGTTTTTCGTCTTCCATAGTATATATATAACGACACAAAAAAGGTTTCCCCTCGCGGAGAAACTAAATTTTTAATTATTTTTTATTGATA
>CAZYQA010000221.1:0-4527 GCA_964649555.1 uncultured Muribaculaceae bacterium | reverse complement strand
ATTCTTAAAAACAATATCTCAAAAAAAGAGTTAAGTCAGATACATGCTCAATTATACGAAATAATAGGAGAGATTCCGCGTAAATCAAGCTTTAATTTTCATTCAATCATTATACGAAGTATGTCTGTTGCAACTGTTGTTTTCATAGTTGTATTGGCAGGCTTATTTATTAATCATAGAAATATCATTAAAAAGGAGGAGGCTGCTAAGGCTTATTTGTCTTCATTGGAGGTGGTTGCTAATGAGGGAGATATTGAATTGGAGCTTCCCGATGGTGAGGTGATTATGCTGGGAGGAGATGATAATAGCACTAGGCTTGACAGAAAAGATATGAAGATCATAGCAAGAGGAAATATTCTAAGTGTCCAGAATACAGCGAATGCATCTTCAAAAGAGAAAGAGCAGGAGGTGAAAATGAGTTATGTTACGGTAAAGAGCAAGGATGATTTTTATATGACTCTGCAAGATGGGACAAAAGTTTGGCTGAGGGAGGGGAGCAAAATTGGATTTCCGGAGAAGTTCGCAAATGAAAGAGTTGTAGAATTAGAGGGTGAAGCTTATTTTGATGTTTATAAAAACCCTGATGCTCCATTCATAATTAAAGTAAATGATGCTTCTATTAAAGTACTAGGGACAGAGTTTAATATAAAATGTATTAAGGGGGGGACGAATTTACAACTCAGCATGGCCAGTGGCGTAGTTAGTTTTGATTCTCCGAACTTGAGTAAACCTATAACTCTTGTGAAAAATGAGGAGATTTTATTTAGCCAATCAGATGGGCAATATTCAATAAAAGAGATTGATAGCTATAAGTATTCAGCATGGAAAGATGGATATTTTGTATTTATGAAAGAGCCTTTGGAGGAAGTGATGTATGAATTGGCGAACTGGTATGATATAGATATTGATGTAGATAAACGATATAAAGCCATATTATTTAATGGCAAAATTGATAGAAAAGATTCTTTTGATAAGGTGTTGTTGATGTTGCAAGAGACTATTGATTTTAATTACCTGATGGAGGGTACAAAGCTGTATCTGTATTAATTGAAAAACCTAAGAACCAAATATATAATTTAAACTAAACGCTATGAAAAATGCTTTAAGAAAATGGATCTGTTTTGTCTGTTTTTTCGCTATGATGGGCGCAACAATGGGGCAAAGTACAGAAAAAGTAAGTATTAGAATTAGTAAAACAAAATTAAGTAATGCTTTAATGGAGATTAATAAATCTACTCCATATAAGGTACAGTTCCTGAACAAAGATGTAAGTGACATCATTGTAGAGGATGTTGATTTTGCCGATTCTGATATAAGTTTTGTGTTGGATAATATTCTGAGAAACACTAGTCTGATTTATTCTATTGATGATTATAATATCATCGTAAAGAGGGCTTCCGGTGAAAAGAATGTAGTTCAGCAGCAGTCTAAAAGAATCACTATTAAAGGTAGAATTATAGGCCCTGATAAAGATGGCCTTGATGGTGCATTTGTTATGTTAAAAGGCTCCAAGGAGGGAGTATTGGCTCTGAATGATGGCTATTATGAGATCAAGAATGTACCTGAGAATGGGATTCTTGAGTTCTCTTTACTGGGGTATAAGACTTTGGAAGTGCCTGTAGATGGAAGGAATACCATCGATGTTACATTAGCGCTTGATTCGGAATTATTGGAGGATGTAGTTGTTACAGGGTTTCAGAATGTAAAGAAAGAGAACTTTACAGGTGCGTCTGTAAAGGTTCAAACAGATCAACTTGCGGTAAAGGGTGTTACGGATATAAGCAGGATGCTGGAGGGTGCCGTTGCCGGAGTTTCTATCCAGAATGTATCGGGAACGTTTGGTGCTGCCCCTAAAGTGAGGGTAAGGGGTTCTACTTCAATAAATGGGGAAAATAAACCGTTGTGGGTAATTGATGGTGTAGTGCATGAGGATATTGTCAATATTTCTAATGATGAGCTTACAAGTGGTGATCCTGCAACTCTTCTTGGTTCTGCTGTGGCAGGGTTAAACTCTAATGATATTGAAAGTATAGATATCCTAAAAGATGCTTCTGCAACAGCGTTATACGGAGCAAGAGCAATGAATGGTGTGATTGTAGTGACTACAAAGAAAGGAAAAGAGGGGAGACCCATAATAAATTATACGGGTAATTTTACTGTTCAGTTAAAGCCTAATTACAGAAATTACGATATTATGAATTCGGCTGATCAGATGTCTGTATATGCCGAGCTTGAAAGAAAAGGGTACCTTAATACTAATATCGTGAACTGGAGTAATTCTGGTGTATATGGTAAAATGTATAATCTTATAAATACTTATGATGAATCAACAGGTAAATTCGGCTTGGAAAATACACCACAACAGAGGAGAAAGTTTTTGGAGCGTTATGCTTATGCAAACACTGATTGGTTTGATGTTTTGTTCAGAAATTCTTTTGTAAATGAGCACTCATTAAGTATCTCGGGTGGAAGTGAGAAATCCAGAAGTTACGCATCATTGAGCTTATTGAATGATCCGGGTTGGACAAAAGCGGATGGTGTAAATAGATATACTGCCAATGTAAAAACCGATTATAGAATTTATCATGCTTTGAGGATGGGTGTCTCGGTCTTTGGATCTGTGCGTCAGCAGAAAGCTCCGGGTACTCTATCTAGAAGAACGAATGTAGTTGAGGGGAGCTATGATAGGGATTTTGATATTAATCCATATAGTTATGCATTGAATACTAGTAGAGCATTAACTGCTTATGATGAGAATGGAGATCTGGAGTATTTTACAAGAAATTATGCCCCTTTTAATATCATAAATGAGATTGAGAATAATAAGATTAAACTTAATATGATAGATCTTAAAGCACAGTTGGAGTGGTCTTGGAATCTTACCAAAGATTTAAGATGGGATTTCACGGGTGCCGCAAGATATGTGAAATCTGATAGGGAGCATGAGATCAGAGAGGGCTCAAATATGGCTGAAGCATATAGAGCGGCCGGGAACTCAACAATAAGAGAGAGAAATAAATTCCTGTATAAGGATCCTGATAATCCTAATGCTGAAGCAGTAGTGGTACTCCCTTACGGAGGTTTCTATAATAGAAATGAAGAATATATGGTGAACTATGATGTTAGAAATACTTTTGTTTATAATAAGACATTGAAAAAGCACTATATAAATGCTCTTATTGGGCAACAGGTGAAATTTGCAGATAGGCAAAGATTCAGCATGACAGGATATGGTTATCAATATGAGCAAGGTGGGATTCCATTTGTAGATTATAAAATAATGAAGCAAATGATTGAGAGTAATTTCGATTATTATGGAATGAATAAATCGCATGATAGGTTTGCAGCTTTTTATGCTAATGCTGATTATACCTATGATACAAGGTATGTTTTCTCAGGCACTGTAAGATATGACGGATCAAATGCTTTGGGCAAAAAGGCATCTGCCAGATGGTTGCCTACATGGAACTTAAGCGGACGTTGGAATATTTCAAATGAGAAGTTTATGGAGAAATCTTCATCATGGCTGGATTATTTTGCATTAAGAGCAAGTTATGGGCTTACTGCAAGTATGCCGCCTGCAGCTAATGCATCA
Source organism: uncultured Muribaculaceae bacterium (assembly GCA_964649555.1). GTDB lineage: Bacteria > Bacteroidota > Bacteroidia > Bacteroidales > UBA932 > Egerieousia. Next base: position 932 of record CAZYQA010000221.1, on the reverse strand, counting down.
GCTGTTTTTTATAATACCTCACCAAATAGGCCATATACAGATGAGTTGGAATCAGTTATTAGGCTTTCTGATCTTGAAAACTCAGAACTAACATGGGAGAAATCTTACTTATTCAATGTGGGTGTCGATTTTTCTATACTTAAAAGAAGGATTTATCTGGATGCAAACTATTGGAGAAGAAAGAGTTTTGATCTTATTGGAGTGATACGTACATCAGGGATAGGTGGTGAAACAAATAAGGTTGCTAATTATGCGGATATGAAATCTCATGGTTTTGAGGTTGGTCTAAATCTGGTTCCTGTATTATACAGAAACTTTGAGTGGAGAGTGAATCTAACGTATAGCTATGGAAAATCAGAGATAACTAATTATAAAGCGGAGCCTAGAATATATGACCTTGTGAATCCTAATGGTGGCAATCTTGAGGGGTATCCTGTGAGAAGTTTATTCTCTATCGTATATAAAGGATTGGATGGAGATAGCGGTATCCCTAATTTTATAAACGAAAAAGGTGAGGTTTCTAATTCGGTGTATCTGCAGAGTTTGGATATTAAAAATTTAAAATATGAGGGTGTGGTGGAGCCCACTTATAATGGGGGTATTGGGAATAATTTTAAGTATAAAAACTTATCATTGAATGTATTTATCACCTTCCAAGGGGGCAATAAGATAAGATTGGCTCCTGCATTTAAAACTTCTTATTCAGATTTGGATGCTTTACCTAATAAGTTTTATGATAGATGGCTTGCTTCGGGTGATGAAAAAGTCACTAATATTCCATCAATCGTAGATGCTTATATCAAAAGTAGCTCTTTAAGTGGCGTTTATCCTTTTAATTCATATAATTATTCAGATCAGATGGTTGCCAAAGGTGATTTTATGAGGCTTAAGAATATATCTTTAACTTATAATCTTCCAAGTAGAATAGTAGA
>CAZYQA010000220.1:0-4542 GCA_964649555.1 uncultured Muribaculaceae bacterium | reverse complement strand
TTTATATACCAACTTTAATATTCGAAATCTATAATTTTTTATTATCAAATGCAAAGAGTAAACCACCATTAATACATAATAGCGGTATAGTAGCATTGAAATGTTTAGGATAAGAATCAAAGAAAAGTTAAGAATATTCCGATAAAATAATCTGAAATAGATATTATCTATTAAAAAAAGATAATAAGTAATATTTGCTATTGGAATTATTGGCTACAAAGTTCAGCAAAACATATGTCATTACAAAATCAAGTGTACAGAATACAGAAAAAACTAATGCGCATTTTTATATTGACCAGTTGAAACGAACATTGTGTTTAAGTGAAGGCACACCAAAACAAGTTCGTTTCTAATTGGATACACATCGGATACTAAATCCAAAGGCACGAACGCTGAAATATTGGTTCACTTTTGTGCTGGATAAATCCAAATACCAACTGTTTTTGTTACTGTTTGTTGAGCTTGACCAGCAATAGCAATTGCTTCCTGCATTATTCAACACTCCATTGTTGCTATTACGGTTCCCCGCAGCAGGAAAAAAGAGTGAAGCATTTGATGTGGGATTGAAAAATAACATACCTATATAGGCAACATCCAATGCATTGATACTGACGGTAGTATTTGAGCTTATAGATCTACGATCAAAATAGCCATCTGCATAATAACCAAAAACCATATTAGAACCATCTGATAATGTTCCTGTCTTAGGGCTCAAATATAATGACTGACGAAACTCGGATCCGGAAACTGATCCTGATGAATTATTCCAATTGATCGTACCATCATTGGGGCGACGGTAACCGTCAGGGCATGTCTCGTGGTCAGCCTCTAAAGCATCCCAATAACCTGAAGGATCTGTTGCACTCCACCCTGTGATAGTACCGATAGGTGACCATGCATAACGAATATATGTTGTATTTGCCCACTGCCAGAAAGCTCCTGCCTGAGTGGGATAAGCGGTGAACTTGCCCCCTTTAGCCACAACAGTCTGATCTAGTATTGTGGCGGTTAGATTATAGGGAGAAAACTTCTTGGCAAATAATCTATCATCAGCAATAGCATTACCAGACTTATCTTTATCTCCTTGGCGGAATAGGTAATCTGCGTCATGCCCCTGCCTTAAGAAAAGAAGCTGCGCTTTGGTATTATTTGCATAAGTGATTACTACTGTAGCATATCTGGCGGGATCAGTTGTGGAGCTATAAGCATTCTTTAAACCTATACGAAACTCTATATTATCTCCATTAGCAACTGTACCAGAAGCATAAGGTACAACTGTTGCTGAAGCTGTAACTTGTGAGCCTTCTGCATTACTATCATTAGGGTGAGTGGTAGGTACTGTATTATCAAAAACTATATCATTTGAGATCCAATCTGTATCGGTCTGGTAAACGGATGCTGTCCATGCTCCCTCATTTGCTGCATCTAGTATTGGAATACGTATAATTCGCTCGCCTGTCTCGGTGGCTTTCCAAAAAGCCCCTACGTAACTTCTATTTACTGTAATGATTGTTCCGGCAAGGCTACTTGCAGGCATAGCTGTTGTGCCAAGCTGGGTGGCTGTAATTAGATCCTTAGCTCCATGCTTTATTTTAGCAGCACGATTGGTAGTTGCAGTATTTACATCTGTATAAATATATACAGGCTTATCTCCTTGTCCTTGCAATGATGCTGATGCACTTGCAAAATCTGCGATATTACTCAATGATAATCTTACCCATGGCTCTGTAGTAGTAAGCGTCCATTGTAGATTAGGATCACTAACACCATCCTTATCCTTAATAAATACATAAAAATTTGATGGGCATGATGGATTATCTTTTGGTGCTAAGTAGAGCAAATCCCTATCCACCGTCACAGTCCCAAGTGGCGTTAAAGTAACATTATAGCATATTTTCTCCCCCGCTACCCATGCTGCAGTGTTATTGAGAGAGATCTCGCGCTCACTTGTTTCACCTGAAACCTTTATAAGCAATTTTGCATTGGCTGTAAGTGTCTGAGGGATCATCATAAGATACCCATTACCACTCATAAGATCATTAAATACGCCGCTGCCTGCTGTACCACCATTCAAGCCTGCTCCAAACTCTGTAGTATTGTTTGCAGATGTAAGATTACTCCAAATAATAGTATTACCATCCATTACTAGTTTACCACTCATTGAGACACCTTTAATCTTTATAGAGGTGATTCCCTCTCCACCTACATCCCCTTTCACCTTAAAGCTCACACATGTAAGAGCATGTTTCATTTTAAGCATCACTGCGGAGGCTAAAGGGACTCTATTATACACCGGGTAAGATACCATCAAATCTGGTTGTTTGGTAACATCAGTGGGTACAGTATAAGTAAGGGAGGGAATGCCAGCAATTGAAGAAGAACCATTAATTACAATTCCATTTCCACCCGCAGTTGTACCAGTGGCATAAGGTGCGTAAGCAAAGAATGAATATTTATCTGAAAGTGTAGTGTAATCCCATTTCACCTCTTCCCCAGGATTATATTTCCAGGCGCCGGCTGTGAGAGTTTGTTTTACATTAAACATCTTACTAGGTGTAGAGCCAGAACTCCAATCAGAGCCTCCTGTATATGAACAAAATACCCCTATTGCATCTCCATCAGAGAATGACTCTATGGGAGTACCTCGTGTAATCTCATCCATAGAAAAACACATAACCTTAGCCGGATCGTAAGCTATATTCTCTGCATCGGGGGTAAGATTATCTTCGCTACAGCCGAATAACACCAATATGAGCATTGATATACCTAATAACTTTTTTTTCATAATAAATATCTATTTTATATTAGTGAACTAAGGGGAGATCAATCCCCTATTAATGTTCCGCTTGCACCCGGCTAGATGCTAGTTTATATAACCAACATTGTGTTTAAGTGAAGGCACACCAAAACAAGTTCGTTTCTAATTGGTGACACAACGAATACTAAAGCCGCTACTGCGAGGGAGGTCTCTCTGGTACGCGACGGCACTATTGATGTTCAGATGCCAACAGTTGGCTGGATTGTACGATGAACTCGACAAGTAGTAGCCGCTGCTACCGGTGTAGTGCAACGAGCCAACGCTGTAGAGACGGAACCCAGCTGCGGGAATAAAGAGTGAAGCACTTGATGTGGGATTGAAGAATAACCTTCCTATATAGGCAACTTCGAAGGTGCTGTTACTCACTGCGGAATTAGCAGAATTTGTTGGTGAAGAATCTATTGCCCTACGATCAAAAAAACCATCAGCGTAATATCCAAAAACACTATTAGAAACATCTGATGATTCTGATCCTGATCCTGCTCCTGCCTTAGGACTCAAATATAACGACTGACGAAACTCGGAACCGGAAACTGCTCCTGCTGAATTATTCCCATTGGTGATACCATCGTTGGGGCGACGGTAACCGGCAGGGCATGTCTCGTGGGCAGCACCTAAAGCATCCCAAAAAGTTGAAGGATATGCTGAATTCCACTCTGGGATAGCACCTCTAGGTGACCATGCAAAACGAATTTTTGTTGTATTTGCCCATTGCCAAAAAGCTCCTGCCTGGGTAGGATAATCGGTGAACTTGCTAGCTCCAAGCGCAACGGTCTGATTGAGATTGGTTGCGGTTAAATTATAAGGAGAAAACTTCACAGCCGCAGGGCGAGATCCTTGTGACATACCTGATGGTACAGTACCATAATCATCCCCATCTTTAAATAGATAATCTGCTCCCTCTCCCTGCCTCAAAAACAAAATCTGATATTTTTCCCCATTATTATATCTAAGTACAACAGTAGCATATCTTGCGGGATTAGCATTTTCATTATAAGATGTAAAAGTACTTTTTAATCCAATACGAAACTCTATATAACCAGTAGCAGAAACTTTACCCGAAGCGAATGACTCTGCTGTTGTAGAGCTAGTAAGTTGAGCAGCCTCTGCATTATTATCCCCAGGGAGAAGCGAAGGGATTGTATTATCAAACAATATATCACTATCTGCCCATTGAGCATCTGTCTGATAAACTCTTGCTGTCCATAAACCCTCACTGGCAGCATCTTCTACATAGGTACGGATTATTCGCTCACCTTTCTCTGTTGCACGCCAAAAGGCACCTACATAACTTCTACTATTGGTAACTACTGTTCCGGGAAGAGATGAAATAGCCAATGATTTCAATTGGGTAACATGTACTACATCCGTATTTCCATATTTGATTGTAGCCACTTGATTAGCTGCGTTAGTATTAGCTGGTGCATAGATATAAACGCACTTATTCCCTACGCCAATCACACTCTCTGTTGCTGTTTCAAATGTAGCGTTAGATAATGTAGATAATCTTAATCGTGTAGGATCTGAGCTCTTTAACACCCATGCTAGAGTAGGCATATCTGTACCATCTAATTTTTTACACGATACATTAAAGCCGGTTCCTTGTCCTCCTCCTCCCTCTGGTGGAAAAACCAACAAATCCCTATCCACCGTCACAGTCCCAAGTGGTGTTAAAGTAACATTATAGCATATTTTCTCCCCCGCTACCCATGCTGCAGTGTTAT
>CAZYQA010000219.1:0-4563 GCA_964649555.1 uncultured Muribaculaceae bacterium | reverse complement strand
TAGAGCCAATCAAATTTAATTTTGATTGGCTCTTTTTGATTATAGTTTTTTAATAATATTTTATTACTATATTTGTATAATATGTTTTAATATGTAATTATTTAATACAATATGACACTAAATATAGATATACTTAACCATAATCTTGCAGATATTGAGAAGCTGTTGAAAGAGGATGGAAAACTTGAATTAGGAGCAAAAGCTTGCGAAAGAATTACTAAATGCAGAGAGTATTTAGATAACAGAATGAGAACACAAAAAGAGCCAATCTATGGTATTACAACCGGATTCGGATCTTTATGCAATGTATCTATTCCTCAGGACGAGTTAAGCCAATTACAAAAAAACTTGGTAATGTCGCATGCTTGCTCTATTGGTGAGGAGGTGCCTGAAGATATAGTAAAATTGATGATGGCTTTTAAAGTGAAATCATTGTCTTACGGCTATTCGGGGGTGCAATTAATTACCGTAAAAAGATTAGTTGATATGTTTAATATGGGAGTTTATCCTGTAGTATATCAACAAGGCTCATTGGGAGCTTCTGGTGATTTAGCTCCATTGGCAAATATGTGTCTACCTCTTTTAGGGCTTGGAGAGGTGAATTATGAGGGAGAAAGATACCCTGCGGAGGCTATAAATAAGAAATTTGGATGGGAGCCTATTAAGCTTGCGAGTAAAGAGGGATTAGCTCTTTTGAATGGTACGCAATTTATGCTCTCTTTTGCTATATGGAATTTAATTAAAGCTAAAAAACTGTCTGCTATTGCAGATAAAATTGCAGCTTTATCTATTGATGCTTTTGATGGGCGAATTGAGCCGTTTACTCCGGGAGTGCACTCTATCAGGCCTCATAAAGGGCAGATGGATACTGCTTGTGCAATAAGAGATTATTTGCAAGGGAGCGAGATTATCAAACGCCATAAAGAGCATGTGCAAGACCCTTACTCTTTCAGATGTGCACCTCAAGTACATGGCGCTTCAAAAGATGCTTTAGAGCATATTGAGAGAGTATTTGTAGTTGAAATGAATAGTGCGACAGATAATCCATCTATTTTGCCCGATGAAGATCTTATTGTATCTGCAGGTAATTTTCATGGTCAGCCTCTTGCTATTAATCTTGATTACCTTGCTATAGCTGCGGCTGAGCTTGGCAGTATTTCTGAAAGAAGAACATATCAGTTAATTGGAGGAAAGAGGGGTTTGCCATCTTTCTTAGTTGCAAAACCGGGCTTGAATTCAGGGTTTATGATACCTCAGTATGCTCAGGCTAGTGTTGTTAGCCAGAATAAAGCTTTATGCATGCCTAATTGTGTTGATACTATTGATTCATCACAGGGGCAGGAGGATCATGTAAGCATGGGAGCTAATGCCGCTACTAAATGCTACAGAGTTGTAAATAATCTTGAGATGGTTTTGGGTATTGAGTTATTTAATGCCGCTCAGGCTTTAGAGTTCAGAAGGCCACTTAAGAGCTCTCCTGTTATTGAAGATTTTGTTGCTGAATATAGAAAAGTAGTTCCATTCATAAATGATGACACTGTAATGTATTCTCTTATGAATAAATCTAAAGAATTTATTTCAAAACAGTAGAGATGGGCGCTGTTCTAATAAAAAATATTAAAGAACTTTTCGGTATCGAAAGCTCTCCTTGCTTAAAAGTGGGAGAGCAACTCGGTATTGTTAATACAATAAAAGATGGATATCTTCTTATCAAAGATGGAGTAATTTCTGAATTTGGAGAGATGATAAATATGAGTAGCAATGTTGTTGCTATTGCTGAAAATAAAGATCCTCATGCAGGTATTCAGGTGATAGATGCAAAAGGGAGGTTCGTTATGCCCTCTTTCTGCGATTCTCATACTCATATCGTTTATGCAGGGAGTAGAGAGCAAGAGTTTACAGATAAAATAAAAGGATTGAGCTATCAAGAGATTGCAAAAAGGGGAGGAGGTATATTAAATTCTTCTAAACTTTTGCACGAAACTTCGGAGGATGATTTGTACAAAAGTGCTATGAATAGAATTAGCGAAATCATAGCAATGGGAACAGGAGCAGTAGAGATAAAAAGTGGATATGGATTGAATCCTGAAGATGAAATAAAGATGCTCAGAGTAATTAAGCGAATAAAAGAGAACTCTCCTGTTGAGGTAAAGAGTACTTTTTTAGGAGCGCACGCATACCCTGCTAAGTATATTGAGAATAAAGAGGGGTATGTTGAGGAGATTATAAACACTATGATACCGATGATTGTTGCTGAGGAGCTTGCCGACTATATTGATGTATTCTGTGAAGAGGGCTTTTTCAGTGTGGAAGATACCGATAGAATACTTAATGCAGGGATGAAATATGGTATGAGAGCAAAAGTGCATGCAAATCAGATGGGGCATTCAGGAGGGATACAAGTGGGGGTTAAATATAATGCTATAAGTGTAGATCACCTTGAAAATTGTGGTGAGGATGAGATAAATTCATTGAGAGAGAGTAATACAATTGCAACGTTATTGCCCGGTGCTACGTTCTTTTTAAATATGGGTTATGCTCCTGCAAGAAAAATAATTGATGCGGGTATTCCTGTGGCATTAGCTACAAATTATAATCCAGGCTCTTGCCCGAGTGGAAGTATGCAGTTTGAGATGGCACTATGTAGCATAGCGCTAAAAATGACACCTGCCGAAGCTTTTAATGCTTGTACTATAAATGGAGCTTATGCAATGGGAGTAGAGGATATTTTAGGCTCTATCACTATTGGTAAAAAAGGAAATGTGTTTGTAACTAAAGAGATACCATCACTTGATTTTATCCCTTATGCTTTTACAACACCATTTATTGATAAGATTATTTTAAATGGAGAAGTAATATGACAACTTGTAAAGTAAATACATTTTATACGCCTATCGGGCTTATAAATGTGAAACATTTAGGGCATGCATCATTGCATTTGGATTGGGAAGGTATGCATATTTATGTGGATCCTTACAGCGAAGTTTGTGATTTTTCTAAAATGAAGAAAGCAGATTTAATATTGCTTACTCATGCTCATACAGATCATTATGACTGTAAAGCTATATCTGAGATAGCAACACCTAATACAGAGTTTATTGTTAGTAAGGGTGTTGACACTTGCTTAAAGAATGATCTGCCAAAACTGAGATTAGATTTAGATGATAATGAGCTTAATGTTGATCCTTCTACTACCTTGGAGGATATGTTAAGTACTATTCGTTGTATAAAAAATGCAACTGTAAATGTATTATACAACGGAGATTCATTAAGAACAAAGGGTATAGATATAGATGCTGTTCCGGCATATAATATTGTTAGAAAAAGGGATAATGGTCATCCTTTCCATATCAAGGGGGAGGGTAATGGCTATATAATGAATTTCGGCGGTTTTAAAATATATATTGCAGGGGATACCGAGCTTATTCCTGAGATGGAATATATCAAATATCCCGATATGGCTTTTTTACCCAAGAATTTGCCATACACGATGTCTGATGATGAATTTGTGAAAACTGCAAATTTGATTAAACCTAAAAATTTGTTCCCTTATCATTATTTTGAGATTGATGCCAAGCATTTAATGAGAGGATTAAAGCCGGGGATATGTTTGTATGTAAATGGAGTACATTATACAAATCCTGCTGCCGATTTAGAAGATTAATGTTAAAAAATATATAAAATGTTAAAAAAAATTATAGAGTGTGTTCCTAACTTTAGTGAAGGAAGAGATATGTCTGTTATAAAACAAATAACAGATGCAATTGAGAGCGTTGAAGGTATTAAACTTTTGGATGTTGACCCGGGTGCAGCTACAAATAGAACTGTTGTTACTTTTGTAGGTGAGCCTAAAGCGGTAATTGAGGCTGCTGTAAGGGGAGTAAAAAAAGCATCTGAGGTGATAGATATGAGGAAACATCATGGAGAGCACCCAAGAAGTGGTGCAACAGATGTTTGTCCTTTTATTCCAATTTCTAATGTAACAATGGAGGAGTGTGCTGAGTATGCTCGTGAGGCTGCAAAAAGAATTGGTGAGGAGCTAGGTGTACCTGTTTATTGCTATGAATCTGCAGCTTTTAAACCTGAAAGAAAGAATCTGGCTGTTTGCAGAAGAGGGGAATATGAGGGAATCTCTCAAAAATTACAAGATCCTAATTGGAAACCTGATTTTGGGCCTGCTGAGTTTAATGAGCAAGTTGCAAAAAGTGGTATTACCAATGTAGGTGCAAGAGATTTTTTAGTTGCTATCAACTATAATCTAAATACAACTTCTACAAGACGTGCTAATGCTATTGCTTTTGATGTAAGAGAGAAAGGGCGTAAACTAAGAGAAGGTAATCCTATTACCGGAAAAGTTGTACTAGATGAAAATGGTAAAGAAGTATGGACACCTGGTACACTAAAAGGATGTAAAGCTATCGGATGGTTTATTGAAGAGTATGGAATTGCCCAAGTTTCAATGAATGTTACAAATATTACACAAACACCTGTACATATTGCATTTGATGAGGTGGTGGATAAAGCTACAAAAAGAGGTGTAAGAGTTACGGGATCTGAAGTTGT